>JAVBUS010000113.1:0-5450 GCA_031555125.1 Eubacteriales bacterium
AGCACGCCGTCCGGGAAGCCTGCCTCCTTGTACAGCGCGGCCATGCGCAGGCTGGTCATGGGGGTTCCGCTGGCGGGTTTTAACACAAAGGTGTTGCCGCAGACAATGGCCAACGGGGCCATCCAGCCCATGGGGATCATGGCCGGGAAGTTCCAAGGCGCAATGCCCGCGAACACGCCCATGGGCTCACGGTATAAGGTGGTATCGTATCCCGCCGAGGTATCCATCAGCGCTTCGCCCATGAGCAGGCTGGGCGCGGAGCAAGCCAGTTCCACCATCTCCTTGGCCTTGAACACGTCGCCCTGTGCTTCTGCCCAGGACTTGCCGTTTTCGGTGGCTAAGGTCAGCGTCAGGGCATCGGCCTCCCGCTCGATGAGACTGCGCAGGGCAAACATCAGGTCCGCCCGCTTTTTCACCGGTGTATCGCGCCAGGCCGGATAGGCCGCTTTCGCGGCGGAGATGGCGGCCTCCACCTCCTCTTGGGTACAGCAGGGGCTCTGGGCGATCACCTGACCGGTGGAAGGATTGAACACGTCCACAAACTTTTGCGTCCGGGAGGATACGTATTGTCCGCCAATGTAGGGCTGCAGAATTTGCACATCGGGCATGGGAGCACTTCCTTTCTTGATCGAGATAAGCTATCCACGGGCGATCATCTCGCCGTATTGCTGTTTCTTTTCCCGCATGAAGGCCTTGATGGCCTCCTCGTCGGGCATATCCTGCGAACAGGCGTGACTGGCCACCAACATGGCCGCCGATGCGCTGCCCAACTCCAGGGCATCCATGATGTCCCAGCCGGATAACAGACCGTGGAGAAACGCCGAACCGTAGCCGTCACCGCCGCCAAAACCCTTCAATGCTTCCACCGGGAAGGGTTTGATGGTGAAGGCGCCTTCCTGGGTATAGGCCGTGGAGCCCTGCTTGCCATGCTTGATGATGGCAATGCGCACTCCCTTGCCCAGCCAATAGGCCGCCGATGTCGCATCGGTACCGTCCAACCCCGCATGGCGTTCCATCAGGTCATACTCCTCCCGGGAGCCCATCAGGATCTGGCTTTGCTCCGCCACCAGGGAGGTATAAACGGTGATCTCGTCGTCGTGCTGCCAGGTATAGGCGCGATAGTCCGCGTCAAACACGATGGGCGTCTGGGTTTTTCGGGCCAGCTGCATGGCCTTGAGCGCCGCTTCTCTGGAAGGGCTGGCGGCCAAGGAGGTGCCGGATATCAGCAGCATTTTGGCGCTGGCGATATAGTCCTCATCCACATCCTGGGGGTGCAATTGCAAGTCCGCCGCCTTTTCCCGATACATCAGGATGCTGGAAGTGTCACGGGACAAAATCTCCGTGAAGGTGAGACCCAGGGACTCACCGTTTTTGCACCGTGTCACATGGCTGACATCGATGCCCTCGCCCACAAAAAACTGCTCCACAAAGTCCCCGAATCGGTCGTCGGAGATCTTGGCCAAAAAGCCCACCTTGCGCCCAAGCCTAGCCATACCCACGGCAATATTGGCCGGGGAACCGCCCAGGTATTTTTTGAAGGTCGTGGATTCCGCCAATGTTTGAAAATAATCCACCGGGTTGAAATCGATGGCGATGCGTCCTAAGGGAATGATGTCCAGGGGACGCGAGGCATCCCAGGCGATGCGTGGCATTGGGCGCTCCTTTCAGGCTAGGCCAAAGATATGTAAGTGTTCGGTCACCACCGCTTGCGTAGCGTCTGCCATGCGGCGGCTAAGGGTGAAAAGATCGTTTCCCGGGATGTCATGCGCGGCCTTGGCCGCCGCGTGGAAGCTGGCGGTGGCGATGTTGATCTTGCGCACACCCCGGTCGATGCAACCGCGAAAATCCTCCGGCGTGATGCCCGTGCCGCCATGGAGCACCAAAGGCGTTTGGGTTTGGGCAGAGATGTCCGCCAGGATATCCAGACGAAGCCGAGGCGTCCCCACATACACCCCGTGGGCGTTGCCGATGCCCACTGCCAGGGCATCCACACCGGTGGCTTGTAAAAAGCGCAGCGCATCCGCCGGCTCGGCATAGGCCACGGGCGCTTCCTTCCCGTCCTCCGTACGGCCTACCCGGCCGATCTCCGCCTCCACATCGGCCGCGCTAGCCCTGGCCCATGCCATGACCTGGCACGTTTTGTCGATGTTTTCGTCCAGGGTCAAGTGGGACCCGTCGAACATCACCGACGTAAAGCCCAGGGCAAGGGCCTGCTGCATGCAAGCATCGGAGAGTCCATGATCCAGGTGCACGGCGATATCCACCGCCGCCCCCGATGCCGCCGCCACCATAGTGGGGCCAAAGATGGCCAGGGGCGAGGTAGCCAGACGTGCCTCCGCAATTTGCAGAATGATGGGCGTATGCGCCGCTTCTGCCGCACGGACCGCTCCTAAGATCATCTCCAGGTTGGCCACACTGAACGCACCGACACAGCGCCCGTGTCGCGCCGCCCCACGGAGCAGGGTCCCCATGCGCACCAAGGGCATCGCGCCTCCCCCTCCCCTTTGTATATACTGGCAAATGGTGTATCTATTGTAATCCAAACCGCCGCGTTCGTCTACTTCTCTTTCTCATCGGCGACGCTCTGTCTCGTTCTCCATACAAACCACGTCATCGTGATCACATTGACCACCGTGCACAGCAAAAAGACCCGGCCAATGCTCAGCGCACTGGACAATGCCCCACCCAGCAGACTGGCCACCACCATGGAGCCGATGCTGGTGAACATCACATAGGTCGCTTGCCCGGTGGCCTTGCTGTCCGTCGGCATGCTCCGGTTGACAAACAGGATCATGGTCACCGCCAGGATCATGTTGCTGGCCCCCAGCACCGCTTGGGCGCCCAGTTGGACATAGGGATCGCGTACCAGGGCGGTGAGCAGCCACCGCAGGGTTTCGATGGTACCGGCGGCGATGATCATCCGGCGGGTACCGAACCGGATGATCAGCTTATCCAGGAAAAAAATCAGGGGGATCTCCGTTAGCGCGGCCATCGACATCAGCAGGCCGTACAGCCCGGTATCGCCGCCCAACTCCCCTGTGAAGTATACCGAAAAATACTGAAAGAAGAATGCCGTGGTCATGGCAAAGACAATGGCCAGTGCGGTATAGCGCCGCAGCAGCGGCCGACGGAACAGCAGCAGCGGATTGGTGCGGCTGCGCACGCTGCTGCCTACGGAGCGGGGCGTGAAGGACACCAGCACGCAGCTGGCCAACGCCACCAGCGTGTACAGATAAAAGGGATCCGCCGGGTTACGCTTGGCCACCCAGCCGGCAATGGCCGCCATGGTAGCATAGCCCACACATCCCATGACCCGGATGGGCCCGAAGGGCAAGCCCTGGGTACCGGTATAGGACAAGGTGATGGTATCGGTCAATGGGTGCAACAGGTTGCGCGCCAGCAGATAGCAGGTGTATACGCACAGAATGTACCCGAATGCCTGAGATAGCCGCAGCATGGGTGCCAGCACCGCGGTCACCGCCAGGGCGATCATCAGCACCCGATTGCGGGTGGAGGCGCGATCCGCCAATCTGCCCAGGGTGGGTTGCATACTCAAGGCAAAAGCCGCGGCCACCGATGTCAACAGGCCCATCTGCAGCGTGCTAAAGCCGATGCCCCGCAGATAGAGCATCAGGTATCCCCCGGCGGCATCTGTCATGTAAAACACCAGAAACAGTGCCATAAAAAGCAGCCTCGTGCGGCGGACGGAGGTGGCTTCCGGCATGAGTTCGCCCCCTTGTGTGCATAAAAGCAGGGCCCTCCCCTACGGGAGAGCCCCACCCGCGCAGGCTAGTTGTTTGCCTCGTACCAGGCGATGACCTCATCCATCATTTCCTGCAGACCAGCCTGATTCAGCTCGGCAATATACGCGTCCCAATCCTTGTCGACGTCGCGCTTGCCGGTGATGAACTCAATCATGGCCGTGTCCTTGAGCATGGTGATGTTGTTCTGGTACTCCGCCATCTTGGGCAGGGAGAACTGGATCAAGTTGGAGATGCCGCCCTGGTCATAGCCCAGGGTGTAGCCGAACTTGGAGCGGTTATCCACCGGCGGCTCAGCCACGTTGGGACCCCACTGGTTGGAACCATACTTATCCACAGCATCAAACTCCGGATACGTGTCCCAGAACAGCTGGCTGCGCGCCCAGGTGCCGATGGACTTGTCGACCCAGTTCCAGTACTGGCCTTCGGGGCCATACATAAACTCGATGACTTCCTGCTTGGAGCTGTCGTTCTTGTACTGCTGGCTGGTGTAGTTAATGATATCCAACACGCGGGCCAGACGGCCGGGATCCGCGCACAGGGCGGGGCTGAACACATAGAACTGCGCCAGCATATTCCAGTTCTTAATGCCTTTGCCGCCGGGGCCTTCCACAGAGTCGCCGAACACGATCTTTGCATCGGGATCGATGGCCAGCAGCTCCTTCGCCACGTTGCCGCAGTTCTCGGCATTGATGGGTTGCATAGTGCCTTCATAGTAATCTTCATACATGCCGGGCATTACCCAGTGATAGAAGTTGCCGCGCACCGTCATGCCGATGCGGCCATTGATGAAGGAGTGGGAGATGGCCCAGTAACCGCCGGTGTTTTCGCCGGTGATAAACTCCGGATCAATGATCCCATCCTGGTACCACTTGCGCGCCACCTTCAGCGCTTCCTTGTACTGCTCTGTGGAGGCGGCCCAGACGGGCTTGCCGTCCATCAGTTGGATGTAGCTGTGATCGGTGCGGCCATCCGCAGCGCCGGGGTTGATCCCATACGCGCCAAAGAGCTGACGCAGTCCGTCGGAGGAGACGCCATAGGTGTCGTCCTTGCCGTTGCCATCGGGATCCTTCTTGGCAAAAGCGTACAGCAGCGTCTCCAGCTCTTCCAGGGTCTTGGGGGTTTCCTTGATGCCCACAGCGTCCATCCATTTCTGGTTATAGACGGCGGGCAGATGGAAGATGTTCCCCATGGCGATGGCGGGGATACCGAACTGCTTGCCATCCACCATGCCATAGCTCCAGTACTTGCCGCCTTCGAAGCCGTCCAGCAGTTCGCAGACGTAGGGCAGATGCTCCCGGACGATGTCCATGGGCAATTCGCCGATGACACCCTGCTCCACGTAGGTCACCAACTGCGCCGGATCCTTCAGCCGGATCACGTCGGGGATATCCCCACCGGTCATGCGGGTGTTGAGCACTTCCATGAAGGTCTTGTCCTCGATATTGAGCATATCGATGTCGACGTTGAACTTCTCCTCCACCGCCTTGATCATCACGGCGTCGGCCTCAATGGGCGCGGTCAGGTAGGTCGTCCAGGAAATTTTGTAGGGTTCCGCATAGGGGTTTTCCTCCGCCACCGCCAGGATCGGTAGCGCCGTGGCGAGCAGTGCCACGATCATGAGCCAGCTCCAGAATTTACGCATGTGCTTTCCTCCTTGTTCTTATTGATCACAAGGGTTTCTCATCC
>JAVBUS010000034.1:0-15999 GCA_031555125.1 Eubacteriales bacterium
CCTGGGCTTCGCGCCGGCGGACGATCCTAAGTTCGCGGTGCTGGTGATCGTGGACGAGGCCAGCGTACAGCCTGACTTCGGTGGGACGACGGCAGCACCCTTCGCCAAGATGATCCTGCAGGATACGCTGCAATATCTGGACTTTGCGGCGCAGCTGCAAGCGGGGCAGACGCCCAAACCCATGGTGAGCGTGCCGGACGTGCGTGGCGTGGCCCTGGGGGACGCCCAACGGTTGTTGCGTGCGCAGGGACTGAGCTTTATGGTGGATGGCGATCAGCAGACGGTGCTGGATCAAATGCCGCCGGTGGGCACACAGATGCAGTCTGGCTCCTTGGTGATGCTCTATGTCAATGGAGAGCAACCGCCCAGCACAGAGGACTTTCTACTGGTGCCGGACGTGCGGGGGCTTTCCATCACAGAGGCCAACCGAACGCTGAGGGCTCGCGGATTTTCCTTGTGGATCGAAGGAAGCGGTCTGGCGGTCTCGCAAAAACCGTCGGCGGGGGAATTTGCCGCACCGGATAGCATAGTGACTGTGGTGTTTGGGACGAACTAAACGGCGGTACAGCTTTTGCATAAACTGGGCGTCGAAAAGCGGCGCAAGCGGAGGGGACGCACATGACCATCGCGGAACTGATTATCGGTTTGCCGGAACTAGTTGCTTGTTACGGGGATGCGGGCACCACGGTGAAAAACCTGGTGGTGGACTCGCGTAGCCAGATGAAAGACGGCTTGTTTTTCTGCATCCCGGGCACAAGGTTTGATGCCCATGATTTTGCGCAGCAGGCGGTAGACAACGGTTGCGTTGCGCTGGTCGTGGAGCGAAAGCTTCCGGTGCAAGCGGCGCAAATCGTGGTGAATGATGTCCGTGGTGCTATGGCCCGCATCGCCGCGGCCTTCTATGGCCACCCTGCACGCAAGCTTAAGTTGCTGGGCGTGACGGGCACCAAGGGCAAGACCACCACCAGCTATCTGATCAAATCGATTTGCGAGCATGCGGGGTATCGTTGCGGTCTCATCGGCACCAATGGCAACATGATCGGCAGTGAAATGCTCAAAAGCGAGCTGACCACGCCGGATCCTATCGATCTGCAGCGCCTGTTTAGGCAAATGGTGGATGCGGGTGTGGACGTGGTGTCCATGGAGGTATCCGCCCACGCACTGGCGCTGCGCAAGCTGGAAGGCCTGCAGTTCGAGGCGGCAGTGTACACAAACCTGTCTCAGGATCACCTGGACTTCTTTGAGACGATGGAAAACTATGGGGAAGCTAAGCGGATGCTTTTTGCACCGGAGAAGACCCGCAATGCGGCGTTCAATGCCGATGAGGACAGCACGGCGCGCATGATGGAAGGCCTCCAGGTTCCGGCGATCCTGTACGGCATTCGCGAAAATTGCGATCTGTATGCCAGGGACATCGAAATCTCAGAGGACGGTGTCTCCTTCTTGCTCAACTTACAGGGGATGCACAGTGTGAGCGTCGACCTAAGGCTGACGGGCATGTTCAATGTGTACAACGCCATGGCGGCGGCGGCTTCGGCGCTGATCCTTGGCATTGATTTGGAGAAGATCAAGGCGGGGCTGGAAGCGGTGACCACGGTGCCCGGACGCGTGGAGATGCTGGAGACCCATACGCCGTACCGCATGATCTTGGACTACTCCCACTCGCCGGATGCACTGGAAAGCATTCTGCGAACCGTGCGCGTGTTCACGCGAGGGAAGCTTATCGCGCTCTTTGGGTGCGGCGGCGACCGCGATCAAGCCAAACGTCCCATCATGGGACGCATCGGTGGTCAGCTGGCGGATTTCTGCATCCTGACCAGTGACAATCCCCGGCGAGAAGATCCATACGCTATTCTGGCATCCATTGAAGAGGGAATACGAAAAACCGACGGCGCGTACGTGGTCATAGAGGATCGACGAGAGGCCATCCGCTATGCGATGAAGATCGCGCGGGCAGGCGACGTGATTGTACTGGCAGGAAAGGGTCATGAGACGTATCAGGAGATACAGGGTATCAAGCACCCTTTCGACGAAAAGGTAGTCGTCCAGGAATTGTTACAACAGCAAACATGACTACCTGGTCCCAATGGAATCAAGAGCAAAGGAGCACGGTGAGCCATGCAAAGAATGATTTGGGCGGTGCTGATCGCATTTATCGCCTCGCTTGCAGTGGGCCCCGTGCTGCTGCCGGTGCTGCGGCGGCTCAAGTTTGGACAAAACGTATATGAGCTAGCGCCCGAAAGCCATCAAAAGAAGCAAGGAACGCCCACCATGGGCGGCTGGATGATCTGTATCGTCGGGGTGGCGGTGGCGGCGATCCTGCACATGGGCGGTTGGCAGTGGCGAACAGACATGATGCTCGCGGTGCTGCTGATGGCACTGTGCAACCTGTGTATCGGCTTTGCGGATGACATGACCAAGATTCGCGGCAAGCGAAACCAAGGACTATCGGAAAAGCAAAAGCTGATCTTTCAGGGCATTATCGCCATTGCTTTTGCGTTCTATTGTTACGCGCATCCCCAAGTGGGCAGCCGCATCATCATCCCCTTTGTGGGGACGACATGGGATTTGGGCTGGCTCTATATTCCGGCGGCGGCCTTTGTGGTGATTGCCACCACCAACAGCGCCAACCTGCTGGATGGTTTGGACGGCTTGCTGGGGTCGGTGTCGCTGGTGGACTTTGCCACCTTTGGCCTCATCGCCCTCTTTGCGGCGACGGCGGCGGATGGCAACGCCAACATCATGAATCTGGCGGTGCTTTGTGCCGCGTTGGCAGGTGCCTGTATGGGATTCTTGCGCTTTAACGTGTTTCCGGCGCGAATGATCATGGGTGATACCGGGTCTATGTTTATCGGCGGGGCTATCGTGGCGGTGGCGTTGCTGCTGCGGCTGCCGTTACTCATCGTGCTGGCGTGTTTCTGCATGCTGATCTCCAGCGGGTCGGTGCTGATCCAGCGGTTGTACTTCAAGGCTACCCACGGGAAGCGCATCTTCCGGATGTCGCCCATTCACCATCACTTCGAACTCGGTGGTGTGCCGGAGTCAAAAATCGTTGCTATGTACACCATCGTGACGGTGGTGTGTTGCCTGCTCAGTCTGCTCGGTGTGGCAAGATAACGGAGAGTCATATGGAGAAGTTGCTGTGGAAGGGAAGACGGGTGCTTGTGGTCGGAATGGCCCGCAGTGGGGTGGCGGCGGCGAAGCTGCTGGCAGCCCAAGGGGCCATCCCTATTGTGAATGACCGGCAAACTGCGGAACAATTGGGAGGAGCTCTGGGGGACATCCAGGGGAAACCCTATGTGTGGCGTCTCGGTGAGGATCCGGTGACGCTTCTTAGCGACTGTGACGCGGTGGTGATCAGTCCAGGGGTTCCGATTCAGAGTCCCTTTATTTTGGAAGCCGAGCGTATGGGCATTCCGGTGATCGGTGAGTTGGAACTGGGATTTCAGTTGCTCAAGGGCACGGTGGCGGCCATTACAGGGACCAATGGAAAGACCACCACCACCACATTGGTGGGCGAAATGTGCAAAAACGCGGGTCGCTTAACCTATGTGGCGGGCAACATCGGTTATCCGTTAACGGCGGTAGTGGGACAAAGCAATCCTGAGGATGCGGTCATTGTGGAGGTTTCCTCCTTCCAGTGCGAAAGTCTTGAGACTTTTTGCCCGCAGGTGGCGGCGTTGCTCAACATCACGCCGGATCACCTGAATCGGCATGGCACAATGGAAGTCTATATGTCCTGTAAACGCAGGATCTTTGAGCGGCAGCTGCCGGATCAAACGGCGGTATTCAACTGGGATGATCCCTCCTGCAGAAAACTGGCCGAAGGTGTGCCGGGCCGAGTAGCATGGTTCTCCCGCAAGGAAGCAGTGTCTTACGGCGCGTATGTACTACAGGGCGAGCTGATCGTGGCGATGGAGGAGCCGGCGCGAGCGATTTGTCCGATCGAAGAAATTAAGCTGCCGAGTGCGCACCTGGAGAACGCGCTGGCCGCCACGGTGATGGCGGTTGTACTGGGTGTGCCGCTGCCTGTGATTCGCCACACCTTGCGGAGCTTTGCGGGGTTAGAGCACCGCGTGGAGACGGTGCGGGAGCTGGGCGGGGTCTGCTATATTAATGATAGCAAAGGCACAAATGTGGATGCTACGGAGAAGGCAATCGACGCCATGCGCGTACCGACAGTGCTGATCTTGGGCGGAAGCGATAAGGGCGTTGACTTTGCCCACTTGGCCGATTGTGTGCGGTCGCATCCCCTGATTGAGCATGTTGTGCTCATCGGGGAAACTGCCGAAAAAATCGGTCGGGCATTGGACGCTGCAGGATACAAAAGCTACGTGCACGAGGGCATGAACATGGAAAACGCGCTCAATCGCTGCCGTCAGCTTGCACAACCGGGGTGGAATGTGCTGCTCTCGCCGGCCTGCGCCAGCTTTGACATGTTCAAAGACTATGAGCACCGGGGCGGCGTATTCAAGCAGCTGGTGAATCAGATGCAGTAGGCCGATACGCACCCCCTGTGCAAGACGCAGGGAGGAGACCGTATGCTTTTTGCGCAGACGCGGCAAACGTTGTCGCAGATGAGGGCACGCCAGAGCGGCCACCCAGTGGAGTACAAGCTGGTGGCGGTGACGGCGCTGCTTTTGTTGTTTGGGCTGGTTTCGTTATTCAGTGCCACGTATTATGCTGCCGTGGCGGGTGGAGATGCACTTTCCGCCGTTAAAAAGCAGGGACTGGGCATAGCGATGGGCGCACTGGCGTGCTTTTTTTGTGCCCGGATTCCGTACCAGACCTACAGAAACCCAAAGTTGCTGTGGGCGTTGCTGCTAGGCAGCTTGCTGCTGTTGGTTGCGGTGCTGGTGCCCGGTATCGGGCGATCGATTAATGGGTCGCGCCGCTGGATTCTATTGCCCGGCGGGTTGAGCTTTCAACCATCGGAACTGGCCAAGTTTGCCATGGTGCTGTTTATGGCACATGCGCTGACCACTCGAGGCAACGGTGTGCGCAAGCTGTTTTCAGGCATATTACCGTTGCTCATAGTGCCGGGTATCATGTTTCTGATGATTCTGGAGCAACCCAATCTGTCGACGGGGGGGAGCATCATCATCGTGGCCATCCTGATGGTGGCCGTGGGTGGCGCTCGGCTGCCACATCTGGGCTTGCTAGGAGTCGGCGGACTGTCGCTGGGCGCGTTTTATGCTTGGAGCGAGCCTTATCGGCGAGAGCGACTGCTGTCCTTTCGTGACCCCTTTGCCAAGATGAGCGATGAAGGGTACCAGCTATCGCAGTCCCTGATCGCCTTTGGCTCCGGCGGCATTTTTGGCCAAGGTGTTGGCGCGGGTAGACAAAAGTTTGCCTACCTTCCGTACCCGGAGAGTGACTTCATCTTTGCCATCGTCGGGGAGGACTTCGGCTGGGTAGGCTGCGTGGCGGTGATCGGCCTATTCTGCACGTTTATCTTCTTTGGGATCCGTGTGGCGCTGCGCTGTCCGGATCGATATGGTTGCTTGCTGGCCACCGGTATCACCTGCATGATCGGCGTGCAGGCATTTATCAACATCGGTGTGGTGGTAGGCGTGTTGCCCACCACGGGACTGCCCTTGCCATTCTTTAGCGCAGGCGGCACCTCGGTTAGCATTGTGATGGCTGCCGTGGGCATCCTGCTCAACATCTCCCGGGATTGCCGAGAAATCCTCTAACCTTTGCGTTCCGAAAGCGCTCCCGCTTTTTCACACCTTACCGCCGTCCGCATAGGCTAAAGCATCGAAGGCCAAGGCTTGTGGGGGTGTGTGCATGGAGTTTTTTGAAGTGCGGGGCGGAAACCGCTTGGAGGGAACCATTGCCATACATAGTGCCAAGAACGCTGTGCTGCCGATTATGGCGGCTGCGATCATGGCGGAAGGGCCGGTCACAATCCTGGACTGTCCGCGAATTACCGATGCGGACAACATGCTGCGAATCGTGGCCACGTTGGGTTGCAAGGCGGAGCGGGTAGGGGAAAATGCCGTTATCGATTCCACGGGTATGCATCGTTGGGAGATGCCTGACGAGTTGGCTAAGCGGCTGCGATCCTCGATCTTTATGATGGGGCCGATCTTGGCCAAGTGCCGCAAGTCCATCGTGACACATCCCGGCGGCTGCGAGATCGGGCTTCGGCCCATCGATCTGCACCTGAAGGGCTTGGCGGCGCTGGGCGTCACCTTTCAAGAGGAAGGAGAGCAGATTCACTGTGATGGCGCAGACATGCACGGGGGCGAGATCCACTTTGACTATCCCAGTGTCGGCGCTACAGAAAACGTGCTGATGGCGGCGGTCCTAACACCGGGCACCACCACCATCCACAACGCGGCAAGGGAGCCGGAGATCATCGACCTGCAACGGTTCCTAAATGCCATGGGCGCCCGGGTGCGAGGGGCCGGATCCCAGACCATTGTCATAGACGGCGTAGAGAAGTTGCACGGCGTGCAGTATCGCCCCATCGGAGACCGGATCGTGGCGGGTACTTTGCTCATGGCGGCAGCGATCACCAGTGGTGAAATCCGGCTGGAGAACACGCGGGTGCAAGAGCAGGTGGCGGTGATCGCCAAACTGCGGGATATGGGCTGTACCGTTTGGAGTGAGACCGGCAGCATTATGCTGCAAGCGCCCCGGCATCTACATACATTCGGCCAGCTACAAACGCAGCCGTTTCCAGGCTTTCCGACGGATATGCAGGTGCAGATGCTGGCACTGTCCACCGTGGCGGAAGGGACCTCCATCATCACGGAGAACGTCTTTGAGAACCGTTTTGCCCATGCGGGGGACTTTAACCGCATGGGGGCGGACATCGTGGTACATGATCGCACCGCAGTGGTGCGGGGCGTCAAGCGGCTCCACGGGGCCAAAGTCACGGCCCGTGATCTGCGTGGCGGCGCAGGACTGGTGATCGCAGGATTGGTGGCAGAAGGCACAACGCGCATCGCTGGGATAGAACTGATCGACCGGGGATACGCGTCGCTGGAGACCTTGCTGTCTTCCCTGGGGGCAAATATCCGGCGCTTGGAGGAGAATGCCTAGGTGCTGCGGAACACTTAAAGGTTCTATCTGCGACGGGATGGTGAGGGCCATCCCGCGCTGCTAGGCAAAGGGAGGGGACCATTGATGCAACAAAGGAGGACGGGCCATCCGGGCCGTCGAGCCGCATTGGTTGTATTAACCAGCATCGTTCTGGGCATATTGCTGCTGCAAAACGCGGTGTTCGTGGTCAAAACCGTCATCGTGGACGGCGTGCAGCGTTATACGCCGGAGCAGGTATATGCGCTAACCGGGATCAAGCGCGGGCAGAGCATATTCTCGTTGGACAAGCAGGTCATTGCCACGAATCTCTCCAGCGACCACTTCCTTGAGCTGGCGGGCATGGAGATCCGTTATCCCGATACGGTCGTGCTGCAAGTCAGGGAGCGCACGCCGCGGGCAGTGGTCAGTTCCCTGGGCGTGCTGGCCATGCTGGATGACGGTGGCCGGGTGCTCTCCACCACCAACAAGCTGGATACGGACGTTGCGATCCCGTTCATCATGGGGGTGCGCGTGCCCACGTTGACCATCGGCATGCCTCTGTCCTGCGAACCCAAACAGTTGGAGGCCATCATTGCTATCATGGATGAGCTGACGCTGCAAGGCGTGACCGGTACCATCGATCAAATCAATGTGGCGGATCTGGAGAACCTTCACCTCATCATGGCATCCGGCATGAAGGTGGAGCTGGGCGATGTGCACGACTTGGAGCAAAAGGTCGGCATGATGCGTGCTACGTTGTCCGCTCTACAGGCAGAAGGCTTTTATGCGGGGGAGCTGGACGTGTCCAGTGCCACCGTTGCGGATTTCATCGCCAATCTTGAGGTGGAGGTGGATTATCGGATTGATCCGACTGCAGTGCCCAACGAACTGGTCGGGCGTTAAGATCATGTCGCCCCTGCGGGATGTGTCGAAAAATCCGCGTTTCCCGGCGGTCTTTGCATCCGTTGTCAACCTTTTTTGCAAATCGTCTTGCATATTCCGTATAAAAAGGTTAAAATGGTGTATCTAGGTAAATCTATGAGTATGGATAGCGCGTTTCCCTAACGCTTGCTGGTTCATTTCCGCTGGCATGGCCTTGCGAAAAGAACGGGGGACAACACTGTATGAAGAACTTGGCCGTCGCGATTGATTTCGGCACCTCAAAGATCGTCACTTTTATCGCGGAAAGCGGTAGTTATCACCGCTGTGATATCATTGGTGCCGGGACGGTCAGCTATGATGGGTTTATCGACGGTTACTGGAACGCCGCAGACTTGGTGGATCAGGCCATTCGCAATTCAATCGCCGCCGCCGAGGCACAGGCCCATCGCCATGTGCGGGAGGTATACATCGGTGTTCCCGGCGAGTTCTGTCGCGTATATGCCATTGAGGCACAGGTGCAATTGCAGGGCGCGGACCCGCGGGTGACTGCCCGGGATATCGAGCGAGTGTTTCAACAGGCGACAGAAGAGATTCAGCCCTTGCGGGGTGTCATCATCCACCGGAGTCCGGCGTGGTTCACCGTGGACGAGGGAAAAAAGACTATGGAGCCCATGGGCATGAAGGGCAGCGTTTTGCGTGCGATGGTCTCCTTTATTGTGGCAGACGAGTTTTTTCTCTCCGATATTACCCAACGCATCCAACAGACCGGACTGGTGCTTAGCGGCTTTTTCTCCTCTTCGGTAGGACAGGCACTTTTGTTCTTGCCGCCGGAGGAACGCGACCGTGTGGCGGTGCTTATTGACGTGGGTTTCCTTTCTACGGAGATCATGGCGGTGGAAGGCGACGCGTTAATCTTTCAAAAGGTATTGCAAATCGGTGGCGGTCATATCACGGCGGATCTGGCCAGTGGGTTAGAGACCAATATGGCAACGGCAGAGCAGCTCAAGCGCAGCTATCAGTTTCAGGTCACCGGCACCACGCCGCCAGATCACGCACGCGGGGGCGAACCCTCGCACGACGAGGTGGCCCGCGTGCTGGAGCCCCGAGTGGACGAGCTGAGCGAGATGATCAAGGATTGTTTGGAGCATTGCGGTGTTCGCATGGACAACTGGAGCAATGTATACTTGACGGGCGGCGGTTTGGTGCTGATGGCTGGCGGACGTCAATATCTGTCCACACAGTTGGGACGTACGGTGCGTGCCCTGCCCACGAAGGCTGCGAAGTTCAACAGCCCGATCTATTCCAGCGCTCTGGGGCTGATAGATCTGGTGTTCGGCTCGCTTGAGGCGCAAGAGGAAGGACAAGGGGTGCTAGCCAAGGCCTCGACGTTTCTGCGCAAAGTGGTCAAGGGGTCATAAATCATCTATCCAGCGCATTCGGTTATAGAAGGGGGACATTTTGTGCTAGAGTTTGAGGTCGATCAGAATACATACGCAACCATACGCGTGGTTGGGTGCGGCGGCGCGGGCAACAATGCAGTCAACCGCATGGTGGACGCAGGATTGCGCGGCGTTGAGTTTGTATCCATCAACACGGATCGGCAAGCCCTCGTGCTTTCCCATGCACAAACCAAGGTTCAGATCGGTGAAAAGCTGACCAAGGGCCTGGGTGCGGGCGCGGTGCCGGATATCGGCCGTCGCGCTGCGGAAGAGAGCCGCGAAGAGATTGCCCAAGTGTTGCGTGGTGCGGATCTTGTATTCGTGACCGCTGGCATGGGGGGCGGCACCGGTACCGGTGCGGCACCCGTGGTGGCGGAGATCGCCCGCGATCTGGGTTGCTTGACCATCGGCGTGGTGACCAAGCCGTTCCTCTTTGAGGGCAAGCAGCGTATGAAAAACGCCGAGATCGGCATCGGGGAGCTCAAGCAGCGTGTCGAGACCCTGGTGGTGATCCCCAATGACCGACTCTTACAGGTGGCCAGCAAGGGGACGACCATGCTGGAAGCCTTCCGCATCGCTGATGATGTGCTGCGCCAAGGTATTCAGGGCATTTCCGATTTGATCGCGGTACCCGCACTGATCAACCTGGACTTTGCGGATGTAAAGACCGTGATGGAATCCGGCGGTATGGCGCACATGGGCATCGGTGTTGGCCGTGGCGAAAACCGCATGGTGGACGCTGCCAAGAACGCTATCTCCAGCCCCATGCTGGAGACCTCCATCGATGGAGCGCGTGCGGTACTGATGAACATTACCGGTGGCGACGACATGAGCATCATCGATGTCAATGAGGCCGCACAGCTTGTGATGCAGGCGGCGGACAGTGACGCCAACATCATCTTTGGCGCGGGCATCGACGAGTCCTTGCAAGATGAGGTGCGCATCACGGTGATCGCGACGGGTTTCGAAAAAACGCCTGTCCCGCCCAAGGGCAGCGGCAAGCGTGACCGTATGGCTTATCCGCCGTCCCAGTCGCCTTACCCGGTGGCTCCACACAGCCGCGAGGCTGAGGCGCCGGCGCCTCAGTTTGCATCCCACTATGATACGAACTATGTACCGATGGGCGGGGCGTTTTCCCAGCAGCCGGATCCTACCTTGCAAACCCCGCTTGAGAACGAGCTTCCGTCCTTTATCAATTCCGGCCGTATGGCACCGATGCATCCGCAGCAACAGCAACCTGTGCAGCCCATGTATCAGACGCAACCCATGCAGCCGGTACAGCAGGGCATGGGACGTACTTCGCCGTTCCAGCAACAGTATTCCCAGTCGCACCCGGCGGTGTCGGAGAGTCAACCGCCTCAGCAGCAAGAGGAGCCCAGGGGCTTTACGCCGGATGTGCCCGCGTATCTGCGTCGCGCACCCAAAAAATAGCATTGGCCATGAAGGAAAGAGTACGTAAGCGTTTCTCCACAGAGAGCCGGGAACGGTGTGATCCGGCGATGAAGCGTGTGCCGAACATGGTTCCGGAGCCACCGCGCCGAGTCAGCGTTGCTGTTTAAGCGCGGCGGGAGATCCCGATACAGATCGTGAGAGGTTCGTTGTACAACGGACAATCAGGGTGGTACCGCGGAATGAATCCGTCCCTTTCCAGGGGCGGTTTTTTATTTGAAGGAGGATGTCACAATGCCAGATAACAAGACCTTTTATATTACGACGCCAATTTATTATCCCAGCGATAAACTGCACATCGGACACAGCTACTGCTCCACGGCGGCGGATGCCATGGCGCGGTTCAAAAAGCTGACAGGATACGATACGTACTTTCTGACCGGGACGGATGAACATGGGCAAAAGATCGAGCGCCGGGCCGCCGAAGCAGGCGTGTCGCCGCAGCAGTTTGTGGATACCATCGTGGTGGGCATCAAGGAGTTGTGGACACTGATGGATGTGTCCTATGATGACTTTATTCGCACCACAGAACCGCGTCACGAGGTTGTGGTGCAAAAGATATTTAAGCGGTTGTACGATCAGGGCGACATCTACAAGGGGTCTTACAAGGGCCTGTATTGCACGCCTTGCGAGACGTACTTTACCCCCACGCAGGCCAAGGAGGGTCTTTGCCCGGATTGCGGCAGACCTGTGGAGACCGTGGAGGAGGAATGCTACTTCTTCCGCCTGTCCAAGTACCAGGATTGGATGATCCGCTACATTGAGGAGCACCCGGACTTTATTCAGCCGGTGTCCCGTGCCAACGAGATGCTCAATAACTTTTTAAGGCCGGGTCTGGAGGATCTGGCTGTGTCGCGGACCACCTTCAAGTGGGGTGTGCCGGTGAGTTTTGACGAAAAGCATGTGGTGTACGTGTGGATTGATGCGTTATCCAACTACATCACCGCGCTGGGATGGGGCAGCGACAACGATGCCTTGTATCAGCGGTATTGGCCTGCCAATGTTCACCTGGTGGGCAAGGAGATCGTGCGCTTTCACACCATCATCTGGCCGATCATGCTGCACGCACTGGGGCTTCCGCAACCCAAGCAGGTGTTTGGTCACGGCTGGCTGGTGCTGGATGGGGGCAAGATGAGCAAGTCCAAGGGCAATGTTGTGGATCCTGTGCGCCTGTGCCAACGGTACTCCAGCGACGCGATCCGATACTTCCTGCTGCGGGAGATGCCTTTTGGTGCGGACGGTGTGTTTAGCAACGAGGCGTTGCTCACCCGGATTAACTCCGATTTGGCCAACGATCTGGGCAACCTTGTGAGCCGTAGCGTGGACATGGTGGAGAAGTACTTCGACGGCGTCATTCACGTAGCGGATCTCGCCCAGGTCGGAGAGTTGGAACACGGGCTGCAAGCGCGGGCAGCCGCCCTGCCTGCGCTGGTGGAGAAGCACATGGACGCCCTGCAGTTCAGCAACGCGTTGGCGGAGATTTGGAAGCTGGTGGGCGAGTGCAACAAGTACATCGACCTGAACGCGCCATGGATCCTGGCCAAGCAGGAGAGCGACCGACCCAAGCTGGGTACGGTGCTGTACCACCTGCTGGCGTGTACCCGGGTGGTGGCGGTGCTGGTGTCACCCTTTATGCCGCGAACGCCGGATCGCATCTTTGCGCAGATCGGCGTGACGGATGCAGCGGCCACCAGTTGGACTTCGCTGCAGGATTTCTATGCGCTCAAGGCCGGTCAGCGGGTGCAAAAGGGGGAAGCGCTGTTCCCGCGGATCGACATAGCGGCGGAGATGGCGGCCCTGGCCGAGTTGCAAACACCATCCCCAGCACCAGCGCAGCCTGTGGAAGAGAAGGAGGAGCCCAACGTGGCGATCATCGGCATTGACGATTTTGACAAAATAGCTTTGCGTGTGGCCGAAGTGCTGGCCTGCGAAAAAGTGGAAAAGGCCGACAAGCTGCTCAAATCTACCCTGCGGGTAGGGAATGAGACCCGCACGGTGCTCAGCGGCATTGCAAAGCATTACACCCCGGAGGAAATGGTGGGCAAGAAGGTGATCCTATTGGCAAACTTGGCGCCTCGGGTGATCCGGGGGATCGAATCCTGTGGCATGCTGCTGTGTGCATCGGACGACCAAGGCAATCTGAAGGTGCTGACCGTAGATGGAGACATCGCGTCGGGTAGCAACATCAGCTAGTATGCAACAGAGTGATTTTCGGCTGTTTGACAGCCATGCCCATCTGGACGATGACCGGTTTGAAGAGGATCGCGCTCAAGTCATTCAGGATTTGCGGGACCATGGGATCCTGTGCACCTGTGTGGGCTCTACAATGGATACATCACGGGCAGCGTTCTCACTGGCCCAGGCCAACGACGGGATTTGGGCGGCGGTGGGCGTGCATCCTCACGATGCGAAGCACTTCAAGGAAGAGACGGATATCCCGACCCTTCGCGCCTGGTGCGCGATGCCCAAGGTGGTGGCCCTGGGGGAGATTGGCCTGGACTATTTCTACGACCTATCACCGAGGGAAACGCAGCGCACGGTATTCTTGCAGCAGTTGGCGTTGGCGGCGGAGCTGAGCAAACCCACCATCCTGCATATCAGGGACGCCCACGGGGAGATCATCGACCTGCTCCAGGCCAGAAAGGGACACCTACCGCCCTTTTTGGTGCACTGTTATTCCGGCAGTTGGGAAAGCGCAAAGGTGTACATGGATCTGGGCGCCATGGTGTCCATGGCGGGACCGGTGACCTTTCGCAAGTCGGTGCATCTGCAGGAAGTGGCGCGGAACGTTCCGCTGGATCGCCTGCTGATCGAAACAGATAGCCCCTACTTATCCCCGGAACCGGTGCGTGGCAAGCGCAATGACCCGCGCAATGTGGCCCATGTGGCCGCGTGCATCGCCGAGCTCCGGGGCATGAGCGTGGAAGCGGTGGCGGAGGCCACATTGGACAATGCCTGCCGGTTCTATGGCATCCAGAGCGACTAAAACGAAGGGTGCAAGGGTGCGCGAAGCGCACCTCAGGGCATCGACAAAGTCGATGCCCTCGAACGAAATGCAGGATGGATTTCGTTCGACTGCACGGCTTGCGCCGTGACTCGCTTTGCTCGTGATGGTAGGTATGTTTTCCTAACGGACAACTCCCCGCCCGACCGGCACAGCCGGTCGATACGATCTCAATTGGAAGGGGCCGAGGCCCCTTCATTCATCCCCAAATCGGAAAACCTACTTTGTGGATGGTCTGGGGGGCGCGTAGCGCGCCTTTTTTCACGGGGGGAGTATGGATATGAACGAGGAAAAGAAACAGCGGGATACGCTGCGAAAGCATGATTTCGTACCCAAGCACAGTCTGGGGCAAAACTTTATTTTGGACGAGGCGCTGCTGGCAAGCCTGGCGGATGCGGCCGAGGTGACGCAGGAAGACGATGTGCTGGAGATTGGTCCCGGCAGCGGTTCCCTGACGGCACAGTTGGCGAGGCGTGCCCGGCGCGTGCTGGCGGTAGAGATCGACCGTGATCTGTTACCGGTGCTGGCGGAGACCGTGGGGACGTTGCCCAATGTCCGGATCTTGCAGGGCGATATCCTTCGCCAGGATATTCGTGCGCTGATCCACGAACATCTTTCCGGGCGCTGCAAGATCGTGGCAAACCTGCCGTACTATATTACCACCGATATACTGACCAAGCTGCTGCAACCCGGATTGCCCATCGTCAGCATCTCCCTAATGGTGCAACGGGAGGTGGCAGAGAAGCTGTTTCAGGAACCGCGAAAACCCGGGTATGGCCCCCTTTCCTTGACCTGTGCTTACTACGCGACGGGGGAGACCGTGCTGGAGATACCGGCCGGTTGCTTCACGCCGCCACCTAAGGTGGATTCCTGCTTTGTGCACTTGCGAATGCGCACGGAGCAAGGGGTAGTGTGTCAAGATGAGGCCCTCCTGTTTTCCGTCATTCGGGCCGGGTTCGCCATGCGACGCAAAACATTGGCCAACAACCTGCAAAGTGCCTTCGGCCTTCCGCGTGAGAAGGTGCTGCTCTGTTTGGCGGCTGCGGGCATCCTGCCCACGGCACGCGGGGAGGAGTTAGACTTGGCCGGCTTTGCGCGGCTTTCGGATGTGTTGGGATGCGAATGTCAAAGAAATGCTTGATAGAAATTTGACAGACGGCAGGAAAAAGAAGAAGCGCGGCGAATCGTAGAAATAGGGTTAGAATTTGCGATTTGTTATGCGACGACTTGCAAGCTCATGGATCCGCGCATTCTTGCCGGAGTAATCCGACAGCATGACGATAGCACTTAGGGAGGAAAATAACATGGCAGAACTCAATTTGGCAAAGTGGGGCATCATCAATCCCAGCGCGGTGCATTACAACATGTCGGTTACTCAATTGGCGCAGCGTGCCGTGGCGCGCGGCGAGGGCGTACTATCCGAGACCGGTGCGCTGTCCGTAATGACCGGCAAGTATACCGGCCGTTCGCCGGAAGACCGCTTCATTTCTGACGAGCCTTCGATTCATAATGAGATCGATTGGGGCAAGGTCAATATGCCCATTGCGCCTTCTGCTTTCGATGGCGTCCTGCGCCGCATGACTGCATACCTGCAAAACCGTGAGCTGTTTGTGTTTGATGGCTTCGCGGGTGCCGATACCACCCATCGCATCGGTGTGCGCGTCATTAATGAGCTGGCGTCCCAGAACATGTTTATCCACCAGATGCTGTTGCGCCCCACGGCGGAGGAACTCAAGAGCTTTAACGACGACTTTACGATCATCTGTGCGCCGGGCTTTAAGTGCATCCCAGAGTTGGACGGCACCCATTCCGAGGCGGCGATCCTGGTCTCCTTCGAGCGTAAGCTGGTGCTCGTGGCGGGTAGTCAGTACGCGGGCGAGATGAAAAAGTCCGTGTTCGCTATTATGAACTTCCTGCTGCCGCCCAAGCATGTGTTCCCCATGCACTGCTCGGCCAACGTGGGTGAGGACGGTGTGTCCGCGCTGTTCTTTGGCCTTTCCGGCACCGGCAAGACCACCCTGTCTGCCGATCCGCTGCGCAAGCTCATCGGTGACGACGAGCACGGTTGGTCCGATGACGGCGTGTTCAACTTCGAGGGCGGTTGCTATGCCAAGTGCATCAACCTTTCCAAGGAGAACGAGCCCCAGATCTGGGATGCGATCCGTTACGGCGCGCTGGTAGAGAATGTGGTCA
>JAVBUS010000083.1:0-5348 GCA_031555125.1 Eubacteriales bacterium
TACCATGACACCGCGCACCTTCCTGTTTGGGGCTAAGGCGTCGCCGGGATACACCCGTGCCAAACAGATCATCCGCTTCATCAACACGCTGTCCGGACTCATTGCCAAGCATCCCAGGGCCAGTCAGATGGTCCAGGTGGCCTTTCTGGAGAACTATGACGTGTCCACCGCCGAGATGCTCATGCCCGCAGCGGAGGTCAGCGAGCAGCTGTCTACCGCCAGCAAGGAGGCGTCCGGCACCGGCAACATGAAGTTTATGATGAACGGCGCGGTGACCATTGGCACCATGGACGGAGCCAATGTGGAGATCCATGACGAGGTGGGTCTGGACAACATCTACATCTTCGGCATGCGTGCCCACGAGGTGGAGGCCCTGTACGCGGCGGGCACTTACCACGCCAACCTGATTTTCGAAACCAATCAGGAGATCCGCAGGGCCATGACCATGATGATCGACGGATCCTTGACCCCGGACAATCCGGCAGTGTTCCAGGATCTGTATCATGCACTGTTGTTTGGGGATTACGGCCAACTGGCCGATCCGTACCTGGTGCTCAAGGACTTCGGCTCCTACTCCATGGCCCAGCGCAGGCTGGACCAGGACTACCGCAACCGCGACAAATGGCTGCGGATGGCCATCACCAATGTGGCCTGCTCCGGGGTGTTCTCCTCGGATCGTACCATTGAAGAGTACAACAACAAGATCTGGCACCTGCAGTCCCTCAAGTAAAACCCCATCGCATAAAACCCTCCTGCGCCGGAAATGGTATCTCCAATCGGAGACTGGCAGGAGGGCTTTTTTTATGATGCACGGCGTATACCCACCCAACCATCTCGCCCAGGAGGCGTCACCATATCTGCTGGAACATGCGCACAACCCGGTGGACTGGTGGCCTTGGTGTACAGAAGCATTTGACGAGGCTGCCCGCCGGGATGTGCCGGTGTTTCTGTCCATCGGCTATGCCAGTTGTCACTGGTGCCATGTGATGGCCCAAGAGAGTTTTGAGGATGCGCCCATTGCCGAGCAGCTCAATACCCATTTTGTTTGCATCAAGGTGGACCGGGAGCAGCGCCCCGACGTGGACGCCTTTTATATGCAGGCCTGCCTGGCGCTTCAAGGGCAAGGCGGCTGGCCCATGACCACCTTCGTTCTGCCCGACAAGCGCCCCTTTTACGCGGGTAGCTACTTTCCGGCCCATGCGCGGGCGGGAAGCATGGGGTTGGATACGCTGCTGGGACGCATTGCCGGATTATGGCGGGAGGATCGGGATCATCTGATAGCCTGGGCAGATCAACTGGAGCAGGCCATGGCACTGCAAAACCAGACGGGGAGCACCGCCAGGCAACAGAAAAACCAGGCAGCCCACGCGCTGGCCCCCCTGGTCCAACGCCTGACCGAAACGTTGTTGGCTGCGGAGGACAAGCGACACGGCGGCGTCGGTGACGCACCCAAGTTCCCTAACGTGCCGCTGCTCTGCTTCTTGCTACAGACGGACCAGCCCAAGGCTCACGCCATGGTGGAACGCGCCTTGGAAGCCATGGCCCTGGGCGGCATCCGGGATCAAGTGGGCCACGGCTTTTTTCGTTATGCCGTCGATGAGGCGTGGCGTTTGCCCCACTTCGAAAAAATGCTGCAGGACAACGCGCTGTTGGCGCTGGTCTATCTGGATGTTGGCCGGCGGCATAGGGAGCCGCAGCGCTATACCAATGTGGCCCGGGATGCCCTGGACTATCTGCTGGACACCCTGCAGATCGAGCTGGGCGGGTTTTGCTCTTCCCAGGACGCCGACGATGCCCAGGGCGAAGGCGCTTATTATCTGTGGAGCCAAGAGGAGGTCCGTGGCCTGTTAGGGGACGCGGACGCCGCACGTTGCTGCATCCTGATGGGCCTGGAGGCACAGCATGGCGTGCGCCCGGACACCCAAACCCACACCGGCACGCCCCGCTGCGATCCCCGCACGGGCTGTACCCTGGATGCCGTGGCACAGCAAGGGTATCTGCCCTTCCGGGCGGCCCGGTACGCGCCCGAAGATGAGGCGTTTCTGGAAGCCTGTCTGCCGGTGTTGCTGCAAGCCCGGCGGCATCGTGAAGCCCCCCGTGTGATCGGTCTGTGCCCGCTGTTGGGCAATGGGCTGGCCATCGCCGCCCTGGCCACAGCTGCCGGGCAGCTGGATGCACCGGCATACCTGGCGGCGGCCAAAAAGGCGGCCCGATTCGTGACCCAGCACATGGTGATAAAAGGTCGGCTCATGGGCAGTTGGAGCAACGGAAAGGCGGTTGGAAAGGCCACGGCGGACGGGTATGCGGCGTGGATCATGGGCCTTTTGGCGCTGGCCCAAGCGGAACCGGGAACCGACTGGCTCGCCCAAGCGATCCGCTGGCAGGAGGCGCAGAATACCCTGTTCCTGCGGGAGGATGGCGGGTTGACCCTGACCGGCGAGGATGCGCAAGAGCTGCCCGCCCAGCAACACGCAACCGAGGACGGCCCAACCCCTTCCGGGGCGGCCATGACGGCGGAGAACCTGCTCATCCTCCACAGCGTGACGGGGGATTCGGCCAATAAGGAAGTTTGCAAGCGCTTGCTGGAGGAATCCTGGGCCATGATGGAAGCGCAGCCCATGTCCCATGCCGCGTTGATAGCCGCAGCAATGAAAACGTTTTCTGAATCGTAAGCGTACAGCCAAAAACAAAAGCGGGTGCCCACAAACAATCGTTTGCTAGGCACCCGCCTTTGTACAAGGAATCAGAAGGACGTGCTACTGATGATAGCTGCCGCACATGCTCTCGTCGGTCTTGCCGCTGTTTACGTGCGAGCTGGGCTGCACGGAGATGCTCTCCAGCGAACACAGGTTCTTCGCAGACTGATGATACTTGCAGGACGATACGCTGCAATGAATGCATTGGTTCCTGGCATGGTTCTCATGATGCATCAAATTCCCCCCTTTGCGCTTGGTAGGGATAGTGTGGCTCCCTTGCGCGATCTCATACCACATGCTATAATTTTGCTCACAAAAGACATGGATGCCCTGCACTGCCGGGGGTCAAAAGGAGAACGGAATGGACGATCTGTTTACCGCAGCCGAACAGCCGCTCAAGCCCTTGGCAGAACGGATGCGACCCCAGACCATGGACGACTTCCTGGGACAGGCGCACCTGGTGGGACCAGGGCGTTTGCTGCGTCGCGCCATCGAGGCGGACCGTATGACCAGCGCCATCTTTTATGGGCCGCCGGGCTGTGGTAAGACCACCCTGGCGGCCATTATTGCGGCGACAACGCGCTCGGCCTTTGCCCAGCTCAACGCCGTCACAAGCGGTGTGGCCGACCTGCGGGAAGTGCTCAAGGATGCGGAGAACCGTCGCAAGCTGTACGGCCAGACCACCTACCTGCTGCTGGATGAGTGCCATCGGTGGAACAAGGCGCAGAGCGACTGCGTGTTGCCCGCCATCGAAAAAGGTCTGGTGCGCTTTATCGGCTCCACCACGGAGAATCCTTCCGTGGCCATGACCCCGGCCATTGTCAGCCGGTGCCGAGTGTTCCGCTTTTTGCCGCTGACGCCCCAGGATATGATGGAGGGCATGCGCCGGGCGCTGAAAGACCGGGCCAACGGGTTTGGCGATCGCAAGCTGTCGGTCACGGAGGAGGCCTTGTCCCATATCGCCCGGGTGGCCAACGGCGATGTGCGCTCCGCGCTCAATGCCCTGGAGCTGGCGGTGCTCACCACCACGCCCGACGACGACGGCGTCGCCCGGGTCACCCTGGAAGTCGCAGAGGAATCCATTCAAAAACCGGTGCTCCGCTGTGACGAGACCCTGTTCTATGACATGTTGAGCGCCTTTTGCAAAAGCCTGCGCGGCTCCGACAGCGATGCGGCGCTGGCATGGTATGCGCGGCTGAATTATGCCGGGGTGGATCCCCGGCTCATCGTGCGCCGGATCATTGCCCACGCCAGCGAGGATGTGGGCCTAGCCAATCCCGCCGCCATGCTCCAGGCCGTGGCCGCCGGGCAGGCATTGGAGATGATCGGTATGCCGGAAGCCAAGCTGCCTATTGCCCAGGCCATCATTGCCGTGTGCGAAAGCCCAAAGTCCAACAGCGTGGCGGCAGCCATCGGCGGGGCGATGGCCGATGCGGAGGCGGGCGGGTTCGGTGCGGTGCCGCTGCACCTGCGGGATACCAACTATCCCACCCACGAACAGGCGGCCCCCGGCGAGCAAAAGGAGTATCGTTACCCCCACGACTATCCCGGCCATTGGATACCCCAAGCGTACATGCCGCCGGAGCTTGCCGGCAAGCGCTACTATGTCCCCAGTGACCAGGGGGCCGAAGCCAAGTTCATCGAGCAACACAAGCGCCGGGGCAAGGGCTGAGGAGGGCGACCATTGCGGGACGATTATTCGCACATCATCTGGGACTGGAACGGCACCCTGCTCAACGACTTGGGGTGGTGCATGGTCTGTATCAACAAGATGCTGAAGGGTCGCGGTTTACCCGAGCTCAACGCCTATTCGGACTATCGCCGGGTGTTCCGCTTTCCGGTGCAGCGATTTTATCAGGCGGTGGGCTTCGACTTTGACCGGGAACCCTTTGAAGTGCTGGCCCAGGAGTATATGGCGTTATACCATGGCCCCGGCTGCGAGAACATGGGCCTGCACCAGGGGGCTTTGGCGTTGCTACAGCACTGGACGGACCGGAAAAAGACCCAGGTTGTCCTCTCCGCATCGGCGCAACACCATCTGGATGCCCAGGTGCGCGCGGCGGGCATCGACGCACGCTTTCAACGGCTCCTGGGTATCGGGGATATCTATGCCCGCAGCAAGGTGGACATCGGCAAGGCTTACATGGCAGAGGCCCACGTCCGCCGTGCCCTGCTCATCGGTGATACCACCCACGACCGGGAGGTTGCCCAGGCCCTGGGTGCCGATTGCCTGTTGGTGGCACAGGGGCACCAAAACATAGAGACATTGCAAACCTGCAATGTCCCCGTGTTTGACACCCTCGATGCGGTGCTTCGCCACATAGGCTGATACTAAATCCAAATAGATGTACGCCGAAATCCAGCGGATATTTTACCGGCAGGGGTTGTCGCGCCTCGGTCAACGTAGCTGCCTGCTACGTTGACCTCAGGCTCCTAGCCAGCCGAAAAAATCTCTGGCTTGCTCTTCGGCGAAATCTAATTGGAAATAGCGCGTGTTTCAAAAGGGGAGGAAATGCAAGTTCCAAGGATTTTGCTCCAGATCAAGGAGTCGAAACGCGGCGTACTGGAGGTACGCCAAGTGCAGAACGACGCCGATATGGCGGAAAAACCGCCGGAAATTGCGCTTCCGGAGTTTTGAAACACGCCCTAATT
>JAVBUS010000252.1:0-6339 GCA_031555125.1 Eubacteriales bacterium
GGTTGAAACATACCGATGAAAGGTACGGATACCCAGTTTTTCGCGCCGTTGTTCCATTGGCCAAAGGCGATGGGCATCAGCAGCAGCCCGATGCCGCATGGCATCATGATCCAGCACAGGGTCTTCCAATCCCGGATCCAGCGCACCGCCATGATGCAGATCATCATGACCACCAGGCCGATCGCGTACATCTGGGCCTGGCGCAGACCGCTTTCCGCCCCCACGCTGTACAGGCTGACGATGCCGACGCCGCATAAAAAGTTGGTCAGTGCCATCACCAGCCGGTCGATGGGGAACTTGCGGGGCAACAAAATGGTGGATAGCCAGCACAGCAGCGGTAGCGCCAAACCCAGCACCAATGCCGTGATGTCAACGGTCTCAGTCATGCAAGCCAGCAACGCAAAAGCGCTGGCTTCAAACAGCATGATGACGCTGACAAGCAAGCGGATGGGGCCCTTTTTGGTTCTTTTCGCTTCACCGTGCGCCATGGGTCACCTCCGTGGCCTTTGTTCGCCGTAAATGGGGTTATCGTCGGGCGCGGCGCGCTTGCGTCCGCCCGTGCCGGCAGGGGATGTCTGCTTTTTGCCGGACTTTGCTTTGGGTATGCCCGCTTTGCCTATGCGCACCGGCCGGGGCAAAGAGACGGATGCGTCGGCTGGCTTGTCGTTTGCCTTCTGCTTCCCCGCAGGCTTGGCGCTGACAGGGGGCACCGGGATGGTGGCCTGTGTCACCGGCCGCGGTGGGGCCACCCGCTTGCGTTTTGCGGTGACCTCCGGCGGTGCTTCGGCAGCCAGGTCGATGTCGCCGTTATGCGCGTCAACCCCGGAGAACAGGCGCAGTTGCAGCTTGACACTGCCGATGGCGATCACCGCGCCATGCTGGAGGATGGCCTCGCATCCGGCGGGCAGCAGTTGGTCGTCTACTTGCAGCAGTTCTTCCCGGTAGGGCCGCAGGTGCAGCCCGTCTTCGCGGAATTCAAACAATGCGTGCCGGCCGGAGATGTCCCCGTGGGGCACTCGGGCATCGCAACCCGACGCACTGCCCAGCATACCCTCCACGGGCAAAGAGATGGAATCCCCTGCATGCAGGGTTTTCGCTGTGCCTTCCAGCACGTACAGCAGGCCGATGTAGCCTGAATCCGGCAGTTCTCTTAGCACCCGCTTGCGTGCGCGGGTATCCATGCGCAGCCATTTGAAGGCGCGCCACACGATGACTACAATCAGGAAGGTAAACCAATACCGCGCGGCCAGCGAAAAAACTTCGTACCATTCCTTGCGCATGCGGCACCTCCCTTCCCCGTATGCATGGATGCACATACAACCTATTATACCATAAAACGAAGTACCTCGCGGAAAAAATGCACGCTTTCTTGGGAAATCTTGCAATGACTGGCATGACGTGGCGAAGATTGGCAAGCGGTGTCGCCCACAGCCGCCCCTAGTATAAATCAAAAAGAACCGCTCACAATGCGTGAGTCGGCCCTTTACAGGTCTATTTGCTGCCGTGGGGATGATCCTTCCACAAACCTTTGGGCGCCAGGGATTGTTTCTGCGTTTCGTGCAGCGCGGCAGGGCGCTGCTTCTTTTGATCTTTTTTAGGCGCTTTGGGCATCCGCATCACCTCGCTCTATGGGGATAGGATGCAGCGCCATCGGTTGCTTTATGCTTATCGCTTGGGTTGCAGCACGCCTTTGGCCCAGCCGGTCACTCGCCTGGACAGTTTATGGCTGTCCCGCTCGGCGGTAAAGGCATGCAGGGCGGCGATGCGGTACAGCTTGTTGTCCGGCTCCATATGGACGGCGTGGCGCAGGCTTTGGTGCGCCCGGGCATAGGCCTGGATGCCGTGCAGGGCGCAACCGTACAAATAATACCAAGAAGCGCTGCACTGCCGGTTGCGCTCCAATGTCCGCAGGGCGGAATCATGGAGCCCGCGATCCATCAACTTCTGCGCTAGCCGAAGGGTATCGGCCAAGGGCGGCGCATCCATTTGCACCACGGGTCGGCAGGCTGTCTTGAGCGCTTGTTCATAGGCAAGGTTAAGGGCGATCATTCTTTCCTGCGCGTGCTGCTTTTGCATCTCGTCCAACACCGCGTCCGGATGGCAGGCCTTGACCAGCCGACGATACGCGGCGTGGATCACATCGGCATCCGTCGTGGCAGGGATGCCCAGTGTCAGGAAAGGGTTTTGCATGCCATGCCTCCTCGCTGCAAAATCACAACCATTTTGTGAATTGTAGCACGGATGCCTGGATTTGACAAGATACAGCGCGTTTTGTTCGCACTACACTGCCCAAAACATCATGCGGCGGATGGGGGTTTCCCCCTATCCGCCGCGCCAAAATGCCGCATCATTTACCCGTCTGTCACCCGGTCGATCAACGCCCCCAGGTTGCGTAGCTTTTGTTCGATCTGCTCATAGCCCCGGTCGATGTGTCCGTCCCGGTCCTCGATCACGGTTTCGCCATGGGCCGATAGTCCCGCCAGGATCAGCGCCGCACCGGCCCGCAGATCCGTACTGTGCACCCGGGCTCCTTCCAGCGCCGGGATGCCTTCTACGATCGCTACCCGGTCTTCCACCCGGATGTTGGCACCCATGCGCCGCAGTTCGATGGCATGCATGTAGCGGTTCTCAAAGATGGTCTCCAAGAAGAGGGAAGTCCCCGGGGTGGTGCAGGCCAGCACCATCATGGGTGCCTGCAGATCCGTGGGGAAGCCAGGGTATACCATGGTACGGATCTCCATGGGCCGGTGAGCACGCCCGCGAACCCGCAGGCCGCCCGGATAGTCCATAACCTCCAGTCCCGATTCGTGCAGTTTGAACAGTAGCGCCCGTAGGTGTTCCGCTTTGGCGCCGCGCAGCAGTACGTTGCCCCCGGTGATGGCGGCCGCGCAGGCCATAGTGCCCGCCTCAACGCGGTCTGTGATGGGTTGGTACCGGGTGCCGCGCAAGGCGGAGACGCCGTCGATGATGATGGTACTGCTGCCAGCGCCGCTGATCTGCGCACCCATGGTGGCCAGGCAGTCCGCCAAGTCCACGATCTCCGGCTCCTTGGCGGCGTTTTCAATTCGAGTGGTGCCCTTGGCCAGGGTGGCGGCCATCATCAGGTTTTCCGTAGCGCCCACGCTGGGGGTGTCCAGATAGATCACGCCACCCCGCAGCGCACCGGCCAACTCCACCGATCCCTGCTGCATGTTCACCTGGGCACCCAGGGCCGCCATGCCCTTGATGTGCAGGTCGATAGGGCGTTGACCGATGGCGCAGCCCCCGGGGAGCGCTACCCGCGCATGGCCGGTCCGGGCCAATAACGGTCCCATGACCAGGATCGACGCCCGCATACGGCGCATGGCATCGTCCACAGTAGGGTTGGTGAGGGATTGGGCCTGGATGCAGAGTTGATTCGGTTCGTTCCATACCCGTGCGCCGCAGCTTTCCATCACACGGCATAGCAGGTTCACGTCGCTGAGTGCAGGTGCGTGGTCAATGCGCACCGTGTCCTGTGTCAGAAGTGCCGCCGCCATAATGGGCAGCACCGCGTTCTTGGATGTACTGATGTCTATCTCGCCGATCAGTGGTGGACTGGGTCGTACCACAAAGATCGCCAAGCCTTCGCCTCCTTTCCAATCAAATCCTTAGTAATCCATGGGGATTAGCGGCTGTGCAAGAAACACCATGACACCCTCGCCGTCGCCCCGCAGCGCCACCTGATTCCTGGACCCGGTCATGCTGACCAGTTGCGCATCGCGCAGCGCTTCCTGTGGGGCGTCCTCCAACTGGGCCAGTGCACGCTCCGCTGTCTGCGCCATATCGGCGCTATGCGTGCGGCCTGTCAAGCAAATTGACAGCGTCGCACGCTCTCCCATCAGCATGCGCAGGCCCTGCACGATGTGCTCGGCCTGCCGCGCATCCGGTGGACAAACCACCGAGAGCGTCACCCGCACGGTATCGGTGGCGGGCAAGGGAATGGTAACGACCTCCGCATGGGGCCATTGACGCGCCGCTTGCGTCGCGAGACGCTGTACCGCCGCGCCTTGCCTGGCGGGCAGGGTGTCGGCGATCTCCATATAAAATGCGTGGGCGTCGATTTGGCAGGCCGCGGCGGCGTGAAGCAGATCGGATGGCGCGTGCACTTGGCGGGCCTGCGTCAGTAGCGAAAACCCACCTATGAACACCACCAAAAGTGGAACAACCTTCCATGTTTGCACGCATTCACCTCCGTCCGTTCACGTCACCAGTGTGTCCCGCTCGGCGGTGTTTATGCAGCCGTGACTTGACCAAAGACAAGCCATATCAAGGGTTTCCAGATTGGATTGGAAAAGGCGTGGTGAAGAATTAGGAAGGAACGCGCTTGTGGCCGGGCGGCCATGGTGGGCATTGTCTTGCCAAAGGCTTCCAATTCTTTTGCTTGCAAATCCGCGATAATCGTGGTAGAACCAATGCAATAGCTTACGAACCGGAGGCACCACAGGATGAGAAAGAACACCCTGGCGTATCCGCTGCTGGCCACAACGCTGCTCTTTTGGTTTTCGCAGTACACGTATCCGGCCTTGCTCTCCAACTATGCCCGTGATGCGCTGCGGGCCAGCCCCGCCATGATTGGGGCTATCGTCAGCAGCTATGGGCTGGCCCAGATGCTGCTGCGGATACCCCTGGGATTTGCATCCGATCGCCTGAGGCGGCGAAAGCCGTTTGTGACCTTTGGCACCGCCATGACCATGTTGGCCGGGCTGGGCTTGTTTTTTGCGCCCACGGCCATGTGGGTGCTCATGTCCCGTGCCGCAGCGGGCTTGGCGGCGGCGGCTTGGGTGGCTTTTACGGTGCTGTATGCCAGCTATGGCGAACCCAAGGGCGGCACCCGGGCATTGGGCACGCTGTCCGCTTGCATGTATGCCGCCCAACTGGCGGCGACGTTGCTGGGTGGCTGGTTGGCGGGGTTGTATGGCATGCGCGGCGCCTTTTTGCTGTCCGCCGCTGCCGGGGGCGCGGGCATTCTTACCTCCCGCATGGTCACCGATGTCCGCCCCCAGGGTACGCCCCCCACGGTGCGGCAAATGTTGGGCGTGGTGCGCGATCCTATGCTGCTGCGCAGCGCGGGGCTCAGTATCCTGATGCAGGCCATTACCTGGAGCACCCTGTACGGCTTTACCCCCAGTTGGGCAAAGGAGGTCTTTGGGGCGCCCCCCAGCCAAGTAGCCCTGCTGTCTGTCATGCAGCTGGTACCCAATATGCTGCTTTCCTGGCTGGCCGGGGCATATCTCATTCCGCGGCTGGGCATGCGCTGGGTGGTGGGGGGCGGCTTCGCCTGCATGGCGCTATGCTGCCTGGGGATTCCCTTCACCGCATCCTTCGGGCAGATGCTGGGGTTGCAGGTTCTGTCCGGTATCGGCGTGGGCTGTGTGGCGCCGGCCATGCTGTCCCTGAGTATCCGCGATATCTCGCAGGAAAAACGGGGTATGGCCATGGGCATGTACCAAGCCCTCTATGGCATTGGCATGTTCCTGGGTCCGGTGCTGGCCGGTGCGCTGGTGCAAGGCGTCGCCAACACAGGGGTGCCCATGATCCAAGCGTATCGCGTGAATTTTTACGCCATGAGCGCCATTGCCATTGTCGGCACAACCGCCGCCGGCTTGCTGTTGCCGCGAAAAAACCCATTGTAGTATGCGAAAAAGTTCCGCCAAGCCGCATGCCAATTTTTCCATAGAGCCACATCCGCGTCGGACTGAACAAGGCGGGGCTTCACCGTATCACATCAACCGTCCTCGACGGATCGAAAAAGACGTTTGACGGCTCGGCCGCCGGCTTGCTCTTGGGCAGGGCCGCGCCCATTGTTGCGGCGGCGATTGCCAGTACCCCGGCTGTCTTTCCTTCGCCGGGATCGCCCGGTACGACCATGATTTTTCTGTATGAAACATACGGATACCACAGCCGGTCGGTCTTGGGTGCTTCGCCTTGTTCATGCGGATCAGGTTGTGTTACAAAACTCGGAAAGCGCGGTCATCTGCGTCTTTTCCGCCCTATCAGCTTCGTTTTCCGCTTAGCGTACCGCGGGTACGCTGCGCTCCCACGCCTAGGGCTGACAGAAAGTCCTTGATTCCTGCACTTCCTACCCTGTTGAAACATGCCCTGGTTATAGCGTTTCGTTTTGGGCTACCATAAAAAATCTCCTTTTCGTTTGGTTTGTATAGATAAAAAGCCCCTCGGCGGCGACGTCTGACCGCAGAGGGGCTTGGGCAACACCGCGCAAATCGATACTAAATCCAAATAGATGTACGCCGAGATCCAGCGGATATTTAACCGGCAGGCGTTGTCGCGCCTCGGTCAACGTAGCTGCCGGCTACGTCT
>JAVBUS010000213.1:0-3882 GCA_031555125.1 Eubacteriales bacterium
TTATAATCATAAACCATAGTAGGAGAGGCGTGATGCGAGTGGTGCAATGTATGGTGTTTGTGCTGGCGCTGTCGGCAACCGTGTTGGGTGCGATTTGCGGCATCGGCGGTGGCGTGATTATCAAACCACTGCTGGATAGCACAGGGTTGATGAGTGTCAGCGAGGTCAGCTTTTTGTCCGGCGTCTCGGTGTTGGCTATGTCTGTCATTTCGCTGATGCGCAACCGCAGCGTGCGGATCCAACGCGGTGTGACCGAATACTTGGCCATGGGCGCGGCGGTAGGTGGCGTGTTGGGCAAGCTGTTGTTTGAACAGTTGAGCAAAAGCATGGGTGCACCGGACACCGTGGGCGGTGTGCAGGCCCTCGTCCTCATCGCCATGACGGTGGTGATCATGCTGTACTTGCTGTACAAACAGCGGGTGCGCAGCCTGCACGTGCAGTCGGTGGCGGCCGGTCTGGCCATCGGTGCGGGGTTGGGCGTGATCTCAGCCTTTTTGGGCATCGGCGGCGGGCCGTTGAACCTGGCGGTGTTGTTCTATTGCTTCTCCATGGATGTGAAGACCGCGGCCAAGAACTCGCTGCTGATCATTTTGGTTTCGCAATTGGCCAGCCTGTGCTTTACGCTGCTGCGGGGCACGGTGCCCCCGCTTGACCCGGTATCCTTGGGGCTGATTATTGCGGCCGGGATCGGCGGCGGCTACGTCGGTGCGCATCTGGCGGAAAAAATGAGCGCCCACGCTACGCACAAGGTGCTCATGGGCGCCTTGGGATTGATCGTGGTGATCAGCTCATACAACGCGATTCGGTTTTTTACCTGATGTATTAAACGGAAAGCAGCCGGCTCTCCAGGGAACAGCGCGTGATGGATTCCCCAAAGGACTGAAACATAGGCCGGTTGAAACCTGCGCCGGTTAAGGCGACGCCGATGTCCAAAGCCTGTTGTTTGTTCCATTGCGCGGGCAACGGGATGATGCTATACTGTGCCCAATACCAACCTGACGAAAGTACGAGGTGGATGGAATGATGAACCAAAAGACGCGCCTTCCGGCCTTTCCATTGGTGACCAGCGATCCCTTTGTATCGATCTGGAGCTGCGCTGACGACCCCACCCGGGAGGATACCCGCCACTGGGCCGGGGAGCGCAAGCGCCTGCACTGTACCCTGGGCGTGGATGGACAGAACTATGGCCTGCTGGGCAGGCAGGACATGCCCGCCGCGCCCTGCGTGGGCATTGAGGTAACGGCCACGTGCACCACCTATCGCTATGAGGTAGGCGGCGTTTGCGCGGCACTGACCTTTCGTGCGCCGCTACTGATGCAGGACTTCGACGTGTTGTCTATGCCGGTAACTTTCGTGGGACTGACGGCCCGTGCCGCAGATGGCAAGCATCACGCCGTGGTCGCCACCCTGACCTGGCACGACGATATCTGTTACAGCGGCCTGGCGCCCCAACCTATGGTGGGCGATGCCTACGCGGATGGAGACCTGCACATCGCCTACATGGGCAAGAAGCAGCAGAACCTGCTCTGCCAATCCGGCGACCATGTGACCATCGATTGGGGCTATGCATACATGGCGTCGACCCGGGGCGTGCGCTTTACCCGGATCGGCGGTCATACCGCCCTGGTGGGGGAGCAGGAAGCCGATGTGGGCCAGCAGGAAAGCCGATTCGACTGGCTGCTGGCGTATGACGATGTGGCATCCATCAACTACTTTGGCTACATTGCCTGCGCCTGGTATGCCCGGACGGGCAAAACCATCGTGGATGCGCTGCACCATTCCCATGGCCAAGCGGCCATGCTGGGGCAGGCCTGTGATGCGCTGGATGCGCAACTGTTGCGGGATGCCCGCACCGCAGGCGGTGAAGCCTATGCGTCCCTGGTCTGCGCTGCGTATCGGCACAGCATCGCCGCCCACAAGCTCATTGCCGACCGGGATGGCAACCCAATCTTTATCTCTAAGGAGAACGACTCCAATGGATGCATGGCCACCGCCGATGTGAGCTATCCTTCCATTCCGCTGTACCTGCTGTATGCACCGGAGCTGGTGCGGGCCATGTGCCGCCCGATCCTGCGTTTTGCAGAGTCGCCGGCATGGAAGGCCGACTTTGCCCCCCACGATGTGGGCAGGTATCCCCATGCCACCGGACAAGTGTATGGCCTGCGCCCGGATGCCTATGGCTGTGGTCTGGTGGATCGGGTGGGTAACGCCGAGTCCTTCCCACCGCTGTACCTATACAACACGGATCGGGATCTATACGAGCTGAAGTATCAGATGCCGGTTGAGGAATGCGGCAACATGATCCTGATGCTGGCGGCCAGCATGCGCGCCGACGGCGGGGATGCGCTGATTCGTGCCCATCTGCCTACGCTGGAGAAGTGGGCGCAGTATTTGATCGACTTTGGCGAGGATCCCGGCGAGCAGTTGTGTACCGACGATTTCGCCGGACATTTGGCCCACAACGTAAACCTTGCTTTTAAGGCGGTGTGCGGCGTAGCCGCGCTGGCTTGGATGCTGGAGAAGCTTGGACAGCCCGATCGTGGGGCGGCTTTAAAGCAAAAAAGCCGCGACATGGCCGCCAGCGTGTACAAGCGGGCCAAGTGTGACGGCTATACCGCGCTGACCCTGGACGGCCAGGGCTGGAGCATCAAGTACAATGCGGTATGGGATGTATTGTTCGGGTTTGGCCTTTTTGAGGACGCCTTCTTCACCAACGAGGTAGCCCATTACCGCAAGCACTGCAATACCTATGGCGTGCCTCTGGATACCCGCGCCGACTATACCAAGTCGGACTGGATCCTGTGGGCGGCGTCTATGGGTACGGCGGAGGACGTGGAGGCCCTATCGGCCCCCTTGGCGCGGTACCTGGCGGAGACCACTACGCGCAAGCCCTTCTCGGATTGGTACAATACCAAAACAGGCATCTTCTGCGCCTTCATAGCCCGGTCGGTGCAGGGCGGCCTCTTTATGCCCCTGTTGCGCAGAGCGTGGGAGAAAGGCTGATACGCCTCCTCATGTGATTTCGCGCATGTCTCGCGGATCTTTCGCCGCCTGGCGTTGTCGCGCCTCGGTCAACGTAGCTGCCGGCTACGCCACCGTCGGGCTCCTGGCCAAGCGACAAAACCCTGGCGATCTATTGTGCGAAATCAAACACGCCCTGCTATGAGACCCTTCATCATCTGACCATACAACGAGACTGGCTCACCTGTCGTGAGCCAGTCTCGACTTTTATCGGTTATACCATTGTGCTTGCTCGCGATATAGGCGGGCGTACTGCCCATCCTTCGCCAGCAGCTCGGCATGGGTACCTTCCTCTACGATGCGGCCCTCACCAAACACCACGATGCGCTGCGCCAGCGCTGCCACGCTGATCCGGTGGGTGACGAAGATGACGGTCTTGTCCTGGGCAAGGGCCATGTATTTTTGAAAGACCTCGGTTTCCGCCAGCGGGTCCAGGTTGCTGGTGGGTTCATCCAGGATGATAAAATCCCGGTTGCGGTACACGCACCGCGCGATGGCCAGCTTTTGCCACTGACCGCCAGATAGGTCGCTGCCGCCGCACTCCTTGCCCAGGCGCGTGTCCATGTCCACGCCCTCCAGCCCTGCAAAGGTGATCGCCTTGGCCGCGGCCGTGCGGTCCATGGGGAGGGCGGTGTCGCCGATGTGCACGTTCTGGGCCACGGTAAAAGTCTGGTACCGGGCCGGGGTTTGGGATACGGTGCTCATGTGGCGAAGGCGACTCTCCAGGTTCACGTCCCCGACAGGGCAATCGTCCAGGAGCAGTTCCCCCTCCGAGGGGGACAATAATCCGGCGATGAGCTTGACAAAGGTGGTCTTGCCCGCACCGTTTTCGCCGACGAAGGCTACACGCTCGCCCTTGCC
>JAVBUS010000161.1:0-10461 GCA_031555125.1 Eubacteriales bacterium
CACTGTTCAAAGGCGCGGGGCCCCAACTTGGGCACCTTCTTCAGCTGGGCGCGGGAGGCGATGCCGTTCTCGGTCTGGTAAGCGATGATGTTCTGTGCCAGGGTCGGCCCGATGCCCGCCACGTGGGACAGCAATGCCGCCGACGCAGTAGACACCTCTACGCCCACCTGGTTGACGCAGCGTTCCACCACCCCGGCCAGGGCCTCATCCAGTTGCGCACCGGCAATGTCGTGCTGATATTGCCCCACGCCGATGGACTTGGGATCGATCTTGACCAACTCCGCCAGGGGATCCTGCATGCGCCGGGCGATGGACACCGCGCTGCGCAGCGTGACGTCAAACTGGGGAAACTCCTCCGCCGCAGCCTTGGATGCCGAGTACACCGATGCCCCCGCCTCGTTGACAATCATATAGGCAATGTCGCCAAAGCCCTTGTCCCGCAGTTTGGCAATGACCTGGGCCACAAAGCGCTCGCTCTCCCGCGAGGCAGTGCCGTTGCCGATGGCCACCGCCCGGACGGCGTGCCGTTGGATCATGCCCATGACCTGGAGTTCCGCCTTGTGCAGATCGTGATGATCTAAGGTAAAATACCCCACGCCGGTATCCAACACCCGTCCGTTGGCATCGATGACCGCCAGCTTGCACCCGGTACGAAAGCCCGGGTCCACCCCCAGGGTCACGTGGCCCTTGACGGGGGGCTGCATGAGCAGCTGCTGCAGGTTGGCGGAAAACACCCTGGTAGCCCCCTGGTCGGCACGCTCGGTCAGGGCGGCACGGGCTTCCCGCACCAGGGAAGGCTCGATCAGGCGATCCCATGCATCCGCCGCCGCGGTCTGCACCTGCATAGCACAAGGCGTTGTACCGCGCACAAACTGGTTCTCCAGCATGCGTTGGGCCGCGGCCGCCTCCACCCGGATATGTACCTTCAGGAGTTCTTCCCGCTCGCCCCGGTTAATGGCCAGCACCCGGTAGTCCGGCAGCTTGTTCACCGGCTCCTCAAAGGCGTAGTACAGGCGATAGACCGAGTCCTCCTCCTTGGCCTGCTTGACGGTTAACACGCCGGTACGCCACACCATCTGGCGCAGGGCGCCGCGCATGCCCGCATCTTCCGAGATCATCTCGGCCAGGATGTCCCTGGCCCCGGCCAGGGCCTCCTCCGCGTCCTTTACACCTTTCTCGGCATCCACGAAGCCCGCAGCCAAGGCCACCGGATCATCGCCGGGCTGCTGCATCCACAGGCGGGTGGCCAAGGGCTCCAGACCCTTTTCCTTGGCCATGGTGGCCCGGGTACGCCGCTTGGGACGGAAGGGACGATAGATGTCCTCCAACTCCGCCAGGGTAGCGGCTTTTTCTATGGCCTCTGTAAGTTCCGGCGTCAGTACGCCTTGGGTGGTGAGGGCGTCGGTGATCTCGCCCCGGCGCTTGTCCATACCGCGCAGATACGACAGCTTTTCCTCTAACTCCCGCAGGGTTTGATCGTCCATGCCGCCGGTCTGCTCCTTGCGATAACGGGCGATGAACGGAATGGTATTGCCTTCATCGATGAGCTTCACCACATTGTCTACCTGCTGCTTAGGCAGGTGCAGTGCGGTGCTCAGTGTTTGCAGGATATCCATGAGGTACCCCCTTTATGTTGTAGCATGTGGGTGATTATACCACAAGAGGACGCAATGTGCACATGCACCACTGCGGTTTTGGGCCATGTAAGCCGCGCAGGTCTTCTCGCGCATGATCTCTGCCGCCGGTCTTCGGCACACAGCCGTACCCTAGCGCATGGATTTTCCCACTGCCGGGATCCTGTGAGCGCTTTGCATTTCGCTTTCACCCTCCTGGCGATTCACTGCCGCTGGCGCCTTCGGTTAACGCGGGTTAGATTGGATACTCAGCGAGCAGCAGCGGCATCCGTTAAGGCAACACCACACAAAGGAGAGTCGTTGGTCACGCGAGAGATTTTCGCGCTGCTCGTGGAGCCTGTAGGAAGCCGTGGCAGCGCCACGGCGACCGGAAGCGTGACATAGAGCAGCACGAATAGATCCCTGTGGACGACTGCCCAATTTGTGCGGTGTTGCCTTAAGCCATAATACAGTCTCTTCGTTACGTGCACTTTATTTTCAAGGGAAAAATGTAATTTTTTAGCAATAAAAAGGTATCCTTTATATGGTATTATGCCTATACGGAAGGCCTACCGTAAAACTCTCGGTCAACGAAATATACGTAAAAGGGAGCGAGCACCATGAAGCAAACGATTAGATTACTTTGCCTATTTCTAGCGCTGGCAACGGTTGCCGCAATCCCCGCAACCTCTTTTGCGGAAACCTACTACCACAACGTAAGCGTGCCCAAGATGACCGAAGAAATCAAAAACGGTGTGATGACTGGGAGACAAGTGCAATCCGGCACTTTAAGCCGCTCCATCGGATGGATCAGTTGCGACATCGCCAGTAAGAAGTGGAGCAAGTATGGCGTAAGCGATGCACAAGGAAAGACCTACAAGCTCAAGTCCTATGTTTTTGGCAAGAATTATGTTACTTGGAATATGGATGCCGTATACTACTCCAAATGCTACGCTTATATGGGCACCACATCGGCCATTACAAGCGCGACCAGCACGATAAATGCCGGCCGCACGACGCAGTATAAGTAAATTCGAAACATGGTCTCATAAAGCTTAAGCACCTTGATCCGCCTTGGGGGATCAGAAACGCAATGAGTTTCATGTCACAATGGCATCTGCTCTCCCAAGCGCGGCCTGGCGATATAAGGGGGGATATCATGCTCAAAAAACTTGCGTGTGTCAGCTTGGCCGCTTCCCTGCTATGGTGCTGTATCTCCACGCTGGCAGAAAGCCCACGTAGTTGCGTCTTCTTTGCGATCAACGCCGAGGGCGAGAAAGAAGATTACATTATCTCCACCGCATCGGATGGCGCCGCCCTCTACCTGCTCGGCAGTTCCTGTCTTTACCGATATCGCCCCGAGGCGGGGGAAAAAGAGGTCATTGTCGATTGGGACAGCATCTTCACTGCGTTAAATCACGGCCAATCCAGAAAAGAATGGCTTGCCGACTTTGCGAAGAGCCGGATCGACTGTTTGGTCTCCGGCAGCGAAATTTATGGTATCAATTACGAATTTGGCGATTTATACCGTCTCAACGATCACCAATTTGACAAGATCGCGCACGTACCTGAGCAAGATAACCATTTTCCACAGAGCACAGGTCCCGTGCTCGAAAAAGAGGGGAACATCCTCTATCTCTTCCCAGCAGACGATGAGAACGAGATGCTGCTAGGCGCATTTTCCCTTGCAGATGGCACCACATCCGTCACATCATTGGGCAAAACACTTGCCATTTCGGATGGTGAAGGCGACGCGATCTCCGTACTGCGCCTGGACGATGCTGGGCAATATGAAATCGCGTTCTATGATACTGTATCCCAAACCCTTACAAGCAAAACCAAGCTCGGTGCTTATCCGCCAAGCGGTTTGTGCTATAGCGGTAATCCGCAGTGCGTCTATTATGCGCAAGACGGTCAGGTCTTTTCGGTAGATCCAGCAAACAACGTTCAACAAGTGGCAAGGTTTCCCATCGGGATCAGCGATGCGACATGGGCGTTGCACATGCTCCCCGGGCAAGTCATGGCAATAGTGACGGATCAGGGCGTGTTGATTCATGCTCGCGATGACACAGTGGTTCGTGAGCCGCTCCATCTCTATCTCAACAACGAAAAGTGGGTACCCTCCTTTGTCGCCACTCACCCCGATATCGATGTCACGGTGACCGGCCCAAACCAAGTCGTGCCGGGCGATATCACCGCTGGGTTTATCTCCGGGTCAACAACCTTCGATATCCTAGAGATCGACGCGTCGGTTTTGCTTGCGCCCTTGATGGAGAAGGGATACATCGCGGACTTATCTTCGTCTCGCATCCTTCTTCATGAGCGGCAACAACTCCATTCCGCCGTCCAGGCCGCCATCACAAAAAATGGCATTCAATTTGCTGTTCCTTCAGAGCTGACGGTATATGCCTGGTCCTATGACAAAGCGCGCTGGGATGCATACAGTCCGGGCAACCTGCCTGAAACCTTTGACGACCTACTCGCACTGTGCGAACAGTGGTTGCAAGCGCCCGTGGATGGGGAGGTATTGCTGTACCCCGAACAAGACTTTTTCTCCAGGTTGTATTCCGACACTTTCTTTCTGTATGTCAGCCAATATGATACCAATCATACCCCGCTCAGTTTTGACACGGCTATTTTTCGCGAGATCTTTACAAAACTGGACGCATTGCGCTTACGCTACCCCCGTAGCGAGAAAGGCGCGGACGAGTATGCTTCGCACACGCCAATCATTTTCCCCTTTATCCCAGTGCTCCTTGGTGATCATTCGTACGGAATTCCTTTCCCCGCTCCCGCGCTGGATGCACGGCAGGTACAAGCGGCAAACGCCAGCCTCTCCGTGTATGTAGTCAATGCACGAAGCGAGCATCAACATGCCGCCGTGTCCTTCTTGGAGCACGTTGCACAAAATCGCACGCCCGCTGATGAGCGTATGCTCAAGCCCAGCATCAACGAGCCCGTGGAATACACGGATTTCGATGAACAGTACGCCGCTTCGGTAGACAACATCGCCTATCTGAAGGAGCAATTGGTTACGGCCAAAGGCACAGAGGCACTGCAGCTGCAAGAAACCATCAGCCGACTAGAACGGCTGGTCGCGACGAGCGACGAATCGCGGTGGTACATATCTGCCGCAGAAATCGCTGCGTACCGCACACTTACGCAGCGCCTCTCGATCCCACAAACGATTTTTTCTCGCATCCTCCATGATGAACCCGCACAGGCATTCTACGACGCATTCTCGCAGTATTACAGCGGCAAAATCACACTGGAGCAATTGATCGACCGGTTGGAATCCAAGCTGGACATGGTATATTTGGAGTCGAAGTAGCACCCGTCAAGAGGCGACCGTTACGCAATGAGACGGTCGTTTTTTGTTGTGATACTAATTCCAAATAGATTTCGCCGAAGAGCTAGCGAGAGATTTTTTCGGCGGGATAGGAGCCCGAGGGAGACGTAGCCGGCAGCTACGTTGACCGAGGCGCGACAACGCCTGCCGGTTAAATATCCGCTGGATCTCGGCGTACATCTATTTGGATTTAGTATGAATTGCTTTATCAAGAAGATGCCGCTATGAACCACGTCCTGAGTCCCTGCATTCTCCTCCCCGGTTTCCCCTCGCAACAGTGTCACAAGGAGGTCACGGCCATGAACCCCATCCTGCAATCTCTGCATACCCGCAAGTCCGTGCGCGCCTATGATCCGTATCCCATCGATGCCGCCTGCACCGAGGCCATCTTGCGCGCCGCTACCCAAGCACCCAGCGCGAGCAATCAGCAGTTTACACCATTCTGCACATCACCGATCCCGCGTTGAAGGCAAAGCTGGCCGTCACCTGTGACAATCAGCCCTTCATCGCCCAAGCGCCGATGGTATGCATCTTTCTGGCTGATTGCCAAAAATGGCGGGATGCCTTTGCCGCCGAGGATTGTGCGCCCCGCACCCCAGGCGTAGGCGATCTGATGCCGCCGTCACCGATGCGTGCATGAAAACACCTATCGCCACATGCCTCCCCAGGAGTTGGAAGCCATGCTGCGCAAAAATCTGCGGGAAGACCAGGACTATCACGGGTGGCTGACGGCCTTTTGCGCGCGCAAGGTCAACTCGGACTTTGCCCTGGAAATTCGCCGTTCGGTGGCGATGTACTTACGCAGTTTCTCAGAATAGTCATAAAGTTATGTTTGGTTAACATTCATACGGTGCTTTTCCCCACCTTGCTGCCTGCTTCTTTTTCCCCCATTTCCTTGACATGCCAATATTCTCTCTCTATAATATATCTGTTTGAGTGTTTGCATGCCTTTGCCTCCTTGTGCGGCTCCACAGGCATGCGCCGAAAGGCTTTCTGTTGGATCAACATAAGGAGGGTTCCCAAATGGCTACGAAAATGACCATTGATGGCAACACCGCCGTCAGCCATATCGCGTATGCGTTTAGCGATGTGGCCGCGATCTACCCCATTACCCCGTCCTCCAACATGGCAGAAGTGGTCGACGAATGGTCGGCGCACGATCGCAAGAATCTGTTCGGCCAGAGTGTCCGCGTGGCGGAGATGCAGTCCGAAGCGGGTGCTGCCGGTGCTGTGCACGGCTCCCTGTCCGCCGGTGCACTGACCTCTACCTTCACCGCGTCCCAGGGCCTGCTGCTGATGATCCCCAACATGTACAAGATCGCCGGCGAGCTGCTGCCCAGCGTGTTCCACGTCAGCGCCCGCGCCCTGGCGGCCCACGCCCTGTCCATCTTTGGCGACCATCAGGACGTCATGGCCTGCCGCCAGACCGGCTTTGCCATGCTGGCCTCCGCCTCTGTGCAAGAAGCGATGGACCTGGCCCTGGTGTCCCATCTGGCCACGCTGAAGTCCTCCGTACCGTTCCTGCACTTCTTCGACGGCTTCCGCACCTCGCACGAAGTGCAGAAGATCGACGGCATCGATTATGACGAAGTGGCATCCATCACCCCCTTCGACAAGATCGCCGAATTCCGCGCCCGCGGCCTCAACCCGGAGCATCCGCATCAGGCGGGTACGGCCCAGAACCCGGACATCTACTTCCAGAACCGGGAAGCCGCCAACAAGTACTATCTGGCCACCCCCGACATCGTCGAGGGCGTGATGGCCGATGTGAAAAAGGTGACCGGTCGCAGCTACAAGCTGTTTGACTACGTGGGCGCACCGGATGCGCAGTACGTGACCATCACCATGGGTTCCGGCTGCGAAGTCATCGAAGAGACCATCAACAAGCTGGTGGCCATGGGCGAAAAGGTGGGCCTGGTCAAGGTTCGTCTGTACCGCCCCTTCTCCACCAAGCACTTTGCCGCCGCTATCCCGGCCAGCTGCAAGCGCATCGCCGTGCTGGATCGCACCAAGGAAGCCGGTTCCCTGGGTGAGCCGCTGTACCTGGATGTCTGTGCCGCGCTGCTGGAAGCGGGCCGCACCAACATCGAGATCATTGGCGGCCGCTATGGCCTGGGCTCCAAGGAGTTCACCCCCACCACCGTAAAGACCGTGTACGATCACCTGAAGGGCAGCGCTCTGAAAAACCACTTTACCGTTGGCATCGTGGACGACGTGACCGGTACCTCCCTGCCCATCGGCGAACAGTTCAACGCTGCGCCGGAGGGCACCATCGCCTGCAAGTTCTATGGTTTGGGCGCGGACGGCACCGTGGGCGCTAACAAGAACTCCATCAAAATCATCGGCGATCACACCGACATGTATGCCCAGGGCTACTTCTCCTACGACTCCAAAAAGTCCGGCGGTTTCACCGTCAGCCACCTGCGTTTTGGCAAAAAGCGGATCCAGTCCCCGTACCTGATTGACCAGGCGGATTTTGTGGCCTGCCATAACTCCTCCTACGTCACCCGGTACAACATGCTGACCAGCCTGAAGGAGGGCGGCGTGTTCCTGCTCAACAGCCCGTGGGACGTGGCCGAGATGGAGCAGCAGCTGCCGGCCAGCATGAAGCGCACCCTGGCCACCAAAAAGGCTCGGTTCTACAACGTGGACGCCATCAAGCTGGCCGGTCAGGTGGGCATGGGCGGACGCATCAACACCATCATGCAGGCTGCCTTCTTCAAGCTGGCCAACGTGCTGCCCTATGAGGACGCCGACCGCTACATGAAGGAAGCCGTCAAAAAGACCTACGGCCGCAAGGGTGATGCCGTGGTGAATATGAACTACGCCGCCATCGACAGCGCCATCAGCGGTCTGGTGGAGATCCAGGTGCCCGCCGCCTGGGCCAATGCCACCACCGGCGCGGAGCCCGTGAAGGTACCCGCCACGGATTATTTCAATAGCATCGTCTCCCCCATCCTGGCCCAGGAGGGTGATCACCTGCCGGTGTCGGTATTCGATCCCGCCGGTGTGGTGCCCACCGGCACCTCCCAGTACGAGAAGCGCGGCATCGCCGTCAACGTGCCGGAATGGATCCCGGAGAACTGCATCCAGTGCAACCAGTGCGCCCTGGTGTGCCCCCATGCCGTGCTGCGTCCCTACCTGATCGACGAGGGCGCAAGCAAGCCCGCCGGATTCACCACCAAGGCCGCCACCGGCAAGGAGTTTGCGGGCAAGCAGTACCGCATGCAGATTTCGCCGCTGGATTGCACCGGCTGCGGCAACTGCGCCCAGGTCTGCCCGGCCAAGAATAAGGCCCTGGAAATGAAGCCCCTGACCACCCAGATGCAGGAAGAAGAGAACTGGGCCTATGCCCAGAAGCTCCCGGAGATCACCCTGCCGGTGGACACCAAGACCGTCAAGGGCAGCCAGTTCAAAAAGCCGCTGTTCGAGTTCTCCGGCGCTTGCGCCGGTTGCGGCGAGACGCCTTATGTCAAGCTGGTGACCCAGCTGTACGGCGAGCGGATGATCATCGCCAACGCCACGGGCTGCTCCTCCATCTATGGCGGTAGCGCCCCCACCTGCCCCTCCACCACCAACGACGCGGGCCATGGTCCGGCGTGGGCCACTTCCCTGTTCGAGGACAACGCCGAGTTCGGCTTCGGCATGAACCTGGCTGTGAGCCAACGCCGGGAAAAGCTGGCGCAATTGGTGGAGCAGCTGGCCAAGGATTGCGCCGAGTATCCGGAAGGCAAGGCCATCTGCGAAGCATGGCTCAACGGCCGGGACGATGCCGAGGCATCCAAGGCCGCCGCACCCGCCCTGCTGAAGCTGGTGAACGAGTGCAAGGATTGCGGCTGTGAGTCCGATGCGGTGACCAAGCAAATCGCCGAAATGGGTGACCTGCTGGTCAAAAAGTCCATCTGGATCTTCGGCGGCGACGGCTGGGCATACGACATCGGGTACGGCGGACTGGATCACGTGCTGGCCCAGGGCGAGGATGTGAACATCCTGGTGCTGGATACCGAAGTGTACTCCAACACCGGCGGCCAGGCGTCCAAGTCCACCCCCACCGGCTCGGTGGCCAAATTTGCCGCCTCCGGCAAGAAGACCCGCAAGAAGGATCTGGGCCTGATGGCCATGTCCTATGGCTATGTGTACGTGGCCACCGTGGGCATGGGCGCCAACCCGGCCCAGTTGCTCAAAGCCATCAACGAGGCCGAGGCGTATCCGGGCCCGTCCCTGGTCATCGCCTATGCCCCCTGCATCAATCATGGCATCAACATGGGCCTGGCGCAGGAAGAGATCAAGAAGGCTGTCAATGCAGGATACTGGCCACTATACCGCTACAATCCGCTGCTGGCCGAGGAAGGCAAGAACCCGCTGACCATCGACAGCAAGGAGCCCTCTGGCGACTACCAAGAGTTCCTGAAGGGCGAGATCCGGTACACCACCTTGTCCAAGCAGTTCCCGGAGCAGGCCGAGCGCCTGTTCGTGGAGAGCGAGAAGGAAGCCAAGGCGCGTCTGGAGATGTACAAAAAGCTGGCCGCCAACTAATCCAACGCATAAAAAAGATTGCCTCACGAGGACATCGTGGGGCAATCTCTTTTTATGCCCACAATGGCGAGGGATACGTTTCCTCATCTGGCGACAATTGCCCTCGCGAATGCTGGCCGGCTCACCGTCAAAAGTGTTTCCGCAATGACTTGGTCTCCCTTCGCAGGGAGCGAAATAGTCCCAGCTTGGGCAGAGATTTCGCCCTGGGATTCCCTTTGCTTGGCTTGTATTCTGCTATGGTATTCGGTACAATAACTCCATCCCATCCCCGGAGGTGCCCCATGAACCGACGCGTGCTGATGCTGCTCCTGGTGGCTGCTATCTCCGTAGCCTGCGGTGCCGGGTATCTGTATTACCCCATCTATCGGGCAGCGCGGGAGCCCGATTACGTGCCCCCGGGCATCCGTCGCACCCTGCTGGAGGAGGTACGGCAGACCGACGCCATCCAACTCCCTACCGACCTGCTCGATGCCGTCTTTGCGTTGCCCTATGACGAGCGCGGTATCTCCCAGGCGCTTGGCCAGCTGGGGGACGCGTTTATGAAGAACGTTATGCGCAAGCGCACCACGCTGAAGGATTTGTACGCCGAGACCAACGCGCAGGGCAAGCCACAGTTTGCCTTTTTCAGCGATCCTTTACAGTTTTTCGAAAGCGTGCAGTTCGGCTGCACCTTTCAGCAGTTTGAAGGCATCTGCTGGTTTACCTACCGCGCCGACGGCTCCACGGAAATCTTCTTTCTGCTGAGCGGAACGCTGTACAGATCCTTGCCGACGGCCATGCGGACAAGCTCCTTGGCTTTTCCGGTCGCCGAATCCTTGTCGTCCATATGCACCCACGAGCATTGGTCGCGGATATTGGACATGGCAAACAGGTAAGGATTGAGCCCAGTTTTGCGGAGCACATTCTGAAACAGCGGCTCATGCGTCCTCGGCGTACAGGAGGCGACAACGATTCTGTTGAGTT
>JAVBUS010000232.1:0-4489 GCA_031555125.1 Eubacteriales bacterium
GGGTGCTGGCCATGGAGCCCCAGGTGATGATCTTGGATGAGTCCACGGCCATGCTGGATCCCTCGGGTCGCCGCGAGGTGCTGGAAACCATGCAACGCCTGCATCGGGAGCGGGGCATGACGGTGATATGGATCACCCATGCCATGGATGAAGCGGCGCTGGCCCAGCGTATTGTTGTGCTGGAAGCGGGCAGGGTGGTGCTTACAGGTACCCCCAGAGAGGTGTTTCGGCAGGTGGAGGTCCTGCGCAAATTGCGGCTGGACGTGCCGCCCATGACTGCCATGGCCCACGCCCTGAATCGCCGTGGCGTCGCCGTGGCGTCGGATGTGTTAACCGTGCAAGAGATGGTGGAGGAAGTATGCCGATTGTCATCGAAGGGTTGACCCATACCTACATGCCGGGCAGTCCCTTTCAGTCTGTGGCGGTGCACGATGTGTCCCTGACCATCGGTGACGGTGAATTTTTGGGCCTGATTGGCCATACGGGTAGCGGAAAGTCCACATTGATTCAACACTTGAACGGACTGTTGAAGCCCACGGCAGGAACGGTGCGCATTGATAACGTGGATGTGTTTGACAAGAATACGGATCGCCGTGCGATCCGGCGAAAAGTGGGCCTGGTGTTTCAGTATCCCGAGCATCAGCTCTTTGAGGAGAGTGTAGAGAAGGACATTGCCTTTGGCCCGAAAAACCTGGGCCTGTCGGCAGCGGTGGTCGCCCAGCGCGTGCAGGACGCCTGCGCGGCTGTGGGCATTGCCTATGACACCCTCAAGGATCGGTCCATTTACGAGCTTTCCGGGGGACAGATGCGCCGGGTGGCCATCGCCGGGGTGCTGGCCATGGAGCCGGAAGTGCTGGTGCTGGACGAGCCGGCAGCGGGACTGGATCCCCGTGGGCGCGAGGACATCCTGGACATGATCCAAGGGCTGCACGCAAACCGTGCCATCACGGTGATCATGGTGTCCCACAGCATGGAGGACGTGGCCCGGCTGGTCAATCGCATCGTGGTGATGCGACACGGAACCGTAGCCATGGACGGCAGGCCGGAAGACATCTTTCTAAGGGGTGAGGAGCTGCGCGCCATGGGCCTGGACGTGCCGGAGGCGGTGCGGTTGGCCGATGCTCTCCGGGCCAAGGGCTTCGACATCCCGTTGGCGGCTTGCCAGATGGAGGAGGTTGCCGACGCCATCGCGGCGGAGCTGGGGAGGAGCGCGTCATGCTAAAAGATATTACGCTGGGGCAATATCACCCTGGAAATTCGGCGGTGCACCGCCTGGATCCACGGAACAAGTTGCTGCTTACCATCGTCTATATCGTGACGGTGTTTCTGGTAAAAAACCCGCTGGGGTATCTGTTGCCGTTGGTTTTTCTACTGGGTGTTACACGGTTGGCGGGCATCTCGGTCAAGTATCTGCTAAAGGGGCTCAAGCCCCTGGTCATGATCCTGGCCCTTACGTTTTTGCTCAACCTTTTCTTCGCCCAGGGGGAAACTGTCTGGATCCAATTAGGGCCGGTGTGGTTGACGCGGGAGGGATTCGAGAACGCGCTGTACTTCTCGTTGCGGCTGGTGTTTCTGGTGATGGGGACCTCGGTGCTGACGCTGACCACCTCGCCGGTGTCACTTACCGATGCAATCGAGCGGTTGCTGTCGCCCTTGCGGGTGATCCGCTTTCCGGCCCACGAGTTGGCGATGATGATGAGCATCGCCCTGCGCTTCATCCCCACACTGTTGGAAGAAACCGACAAGATCATGAAGGCACAGATGGCCCGTGGCGCCGACTTTGAGAGTGGAAACTTGCTGCGTCGTGCCAAGGCCATGGTACCCCTGCTGGTGCCGCTATTCGTGGGCGCTTTCCAACGGGCATCGGATCTGGCGCTGGCCATGGAGGCTCGTTGCTATCGTGGCGGCGAGTATCGCACTCGGATGAAGGTGCTGCGCTATACACGCTTGGATGCCATTGCGGCGCTGAGCATGCTGGTACTGGTGGCGCTGGTGGCGGTGGAGGGGCATCTGTATGGATGACCTGCGCAGAGTTCGGCTGTGGGTGAGTTACGACGGCACACGATATGCCGGGTGGCAGCGCCAGTTGGGCGTCCGCAGTGTACAGCAAGAGATTGAGGAGGCCCTCGGAAGGCTCTGTGGCATGCCCCGCGTGGTGATCCACGGGGCAAGTCGTACCGATAGCGGAGTCCATGCGGCGGGGCAGGTGGCCCACTTCGACTGCCCGGGTAACATCCCGGCGGAAAAGGTGTCCTTTGCCCTTAACACCATGTTGCCGGATGACATCCGCATCCGTGCCTCTGGGGCCGCTATGGAAGGGTTTCATGCCCGGTTTCATGCCACCGGCAAGCTATACCAGTACATGATCTGGAACCAGCGCCATGCGTCGCCCTTGCATCGACTGACCCATGCCCACGTGCCCACCCCCCTGGATCTGCAGACCATGGCCAAGGAGCTTGAAGCCGTGGTGGGCAATCACGACTTTGCGGCCTTCGAGGCCGCCGGAGGCCGCATGCGCGCTCTCCAAAAAACCTCACGGACCATTCATCGCGCAACCCTGGAGCGGGTAGGGGCCAGCGATTGCTTGCGCCTATTGATCCACGGCAACGCATTCCTGTTCAACATGGTGCGCATCATCGCGGGCACCCTCATCGACGTGGGACGCGACCGGGTGCCCCCTGGTGCGCTGCACCGGGCCTTGCACACCGGCGACCGTCTCCAGCTGGGGATTACAGCGCCGGCCCAGGGATTGACGCTGCTGCGCGTCTTTTATGGGGATGACGATCAGGCAGATGCACTGTTTCGGGATCCCGACCTGGCCTATCTTCCGCCCACTGACACGTGCGGGTAGCCAGCGGGTTACATTCCATGGGCCTAAACCGTGGACGCCTCGCATAGACTGGCAACAAAATGCCAAGCTATGGAGGGGAACGCGATGAAGGATTACATCGAAACCCGCGTCCTGCAAATTGCAGCGCATATTCTGACCACCAAGGCCACGGTGCGCGAGACTGCGCGCGTGTTTCGGGTATCGAAGTCCACCGTGCATAAAGATATCGACGAGCGGCTGCCGGAGCTGGATTCCCTGCTCGCGGAGCAGGCGAAGCAGGTACTGGCCCAGAACAAGGCAGAGCGCCACATTCGCGGCGGTGAGGCCACTTGCCGCAAGTATATGCAGCACCGAGTAGCCAAGCCGTCATAAGGCTCATACAGCACTGTAAAGCGGTGCAAAAGCACAGATGAGGGAGAGAGACAAACGATGTTTGGGATGGACGATATTGGCGTGGATCTCGGCACTTCCAGCGTGCTGATCTACGGTCAGGGCAAGGGCGTTGTGCTGCGGGAGCCTTCCGTGGTGGCCATTGATCGCGCCACCCGAAACATCTTGGCGGTGGGCGAGGAAGCGCAGCGCATGATGGGTCGCACACCCGCAAACATTATGGTGATACGGCCGCTGGCCGAAGGCGTCATCTCCGACTACGACGTGGCGGAGCGCATGCTGCGCTTCTTTTTGCGCAAGGTGATGGGGCGCCGAATGATGTTTCGCCCGCGCGTATTGGCCTGCGTGCCCAGCGGGGTCACCGATGTGGAGAAACGTTCGGTGATCGATGCCATGCTGGATGCCGGTGCCAGAAAGGCGCAGCTCATTGACGAGCCGGTAGCGGCGGCCATCGGTGCGGGTCTGGATATTGAGCATCAGTACGGCAACATGGTGGTTGACATCGGCGGCGGCACCACGGACTTGGCGATACTGGCCATGGGGCAGAGCATCATCTCGGTGACCACCAAGGTAGCCGGGGACCGCTTTGACGAGGCCATTATGCGATATCTCCGCCGCAAGCATAACCTGATGATCGGCGAGCGGTCTGCGGAGGAACTAAAGATCCAGATCGGCGCGGCAGAGATCGGCAGCGATTCCCACCAGATGGAGGTGACGGGTCGCAGCCTGATTAGCGGCTTACCCAAGAGCATCGCCATTCATTCCGATGAAATCGTGGAAGCGCTGGACGAGCCGATCTTGGCGCTGACCGAGAATATACAGGCCCTATTGGAGCGTACCCCCCCGGAACTGGCAGCGGACGTGTTTGAGCGGGGCATCACCCTTACGGGCGGCGGTGCGCTGCTGACCGGCCTAGACCGCGTGCTGACCAAACGAACCCGGGTGGAATGCAAGCGAGCCGAGGACGCGGTGGCATGCGTTGTGCAGGGCACCGGGCGGGTGCTGGAAGAGCGGGACCGCTGGCTCCATTTGCTGTTCGATAATGACGACAACCCCAACTTGAAGCGTTGACCCTGGTGGTCCTGCAGCGATGCAGGACAGTAAATACAAAGGAATTTTTGGAGGAGAACAATATGGAACGACGTGCACTTGAGACCAACATCCGCGCGATAGGCGGCCGATCCATCCGAACCACATTGATCGTGATCGTCATCATCCTGGCGTTGCTTGCGGGGGCTTTTGTGGTCTTTCATCCCAACGTCGAGAACA
>JAVBUS010000133.1:0-3919 GCA_031555125.1 Eubacteriales bacterium
ACCCGCTGGATGAGTATCGTGCCGTGCTGGAACAGTTGGACATCAACACCGCCTGGCTGGAGGAGCAGGCCCACGACCCGGAAGCCGTGCTCCGGTATGACAACCTGCCTGTGCGCATGGGCGGCATCGTGGCGGAGATGCACACCAAAGCCACCAAAACCGGCAACCTGATGGCCTTTTTAACCCTGGAGGACCTGACCGGGCAGATCGAAGTCCTGATCTTCCCCAGGATTTACGAGCGCTATCTGTCGCTGTTGACGCCGGATGCGCTGCTGATGCTTAGCGGTAAGCTCTCCGTGCGAGAGGATGAAGCGCCCAAGCTGCTGCTGGACGTGGCTGCTCCCCTGAGCATGGATTCCGGCACCCTGTCCACCGCCAAGGAGCCCTCTGCCCGACCGCCGCAGCCCGGCACCGTTCCCGCAGCTGAACAGCCCGCGCCCATCGTCACGCCCCAGGCATCACCCTCCGATCCCTTCGTCCCGGCGGCGGAGGCACGCAAGCTATACCTCAAATGCGCGGCAAGGCCGGATATCGAGGCCCTTTCGCCGCTATTGGAGTCCGTGCCGGGTGGGGTGCCGGTGCTGTTTCATTTGTCCGATGAAGGGGTCACCCTCAGGGCGCCTAGGGCGCTTTGGGTGACGCCGTCTCCGGGTCTTTTGCATGCCCTTGGCAGCCGCTTGGGCCATCAAAGCGTGAAACTCACCCAGGCGAAATGAATCCTGGGGCAGAAAACACAGAAAAACTGCACAGTTCTCCGTGGCTGTGTCTTGACATCAAAGACATAGGCTTGTATACTGATATGGCTGTCATCAGAGCGTGGAGAAGCGTGCCGTCCAACGGCGCGATCCCATAGATCAGAGCCGCTGGGTGTCCCCGCGGGAGCGAAAAGGAGTGTTTCCCTCATGTTCAGAACGTACCAGCCCAAGAAGCGTCAACGCAGCAAAGTGCACGGTTTCCGTCAACGCATGGCCACGAAGAATGGCCGCCGAGTGTTGTCGGCGCGCCGCCGTCGTGGTCGCGCTAAGCTCTCTGTCTGATCCGGTTTTGCCAAGTGACCATCGGCCCGGCTCGGCCATACGCTCCGCGTCTGTGCCGGGTGCGGGTTTTGTTGTGGTATCCGTGGGCAGAATGGAAGGGACACCGTGAACAGAGTCTACAGCCTAAAGAAGAACCGCCAGTTTCAGTACGTGCACCGCAAGGGGAAGTCCATGGCCTGCCGCGAGATGGTGTTGCTCCACGTTCGCGGCCCGCGTCTGTTGGTCGGGTTTTCGGTGAGCAAAAAGGTGGGCAACGCCGTCGTGCGCAATCGCACAAAGCGCCGCATGCGTGAAGCGTTTCGCCCCCTGATCCCAAGGCTGCGCACCGGTCAGTACGTGATTATCGCCCGGGAGGCAGCGGCAGCCGCTACCTTTCAGGCCCTGGATCGCTCGCTGCAATACATGCTGCGCAAGCAAGGATTGTTTGCGGAGGAATCTGTATGAAGCGCTTCCTGCTGGCGGGGCTGCGGTTTTATCGCACCCAGATTAGTCCCAATCATCCGCCCACCTGTCGGTTCATCCCCACCTGCTCCACCTATGCCGTAGAGGCTATCGAAAAGTATGGCGCGGCCAAGGGTAGTTGGTTGGCGGTCAGGCGATTGCTCAAGTGCCATCCTTTTCACAAGGGTGGGTACGATCCGGTGCCTTAACGCGAACGTGCTAAGGAGGAAACCCGCTACATGATCAATGAATTTCTGATTTCGATCATCAATTTCTTCTATCGGATTGTACCCAATTATGGGGTGGCGATCATCTTGTTCACCATCGTGATCAAGGCGGCGCTTTCGCCCTTGGATCTCAAGAGCCGCCGCTCCATGCGCCGCATGAACGAGCTGAAGCCCAAGATGGACGCGTTGCAAAAAAAGTACGCCAATGACAAAGAGAAGCTCAATCAAAAGATGAGTGAGCTGTACAAGGCGGAAAAGGCCAACCCGCTCTCCGGCTGCCTGCCGATGCTGTTGTCCTTACCGATCCTGTTCTTTATGTTCGCCGCCATGCGCCACATCGCCAATCAGCAGCTGGTAGAGCAGTTCCTGCAGCTGATCAACGGCGTGGAACCGGCCCGGGAGCCGTTTTTGTGGATTAAGAACCTGTGGATGCCGGACAACTTCTCCTTTTCGATCATGCCGGACTATAACGCCCTGCGCGCTATCACCGACGTGAATATCTGGAATGCGGGCATCCAGAGCATTATGCAAAAGGGTATTCTGACGGCGGACGTGCTGCCGCAGTTGGCGAGCAAAGAAGCGTTGACCGCGTATATCGCCACCATCCCGGATCTGATCGCCGGTGCGCCGCTATATCAGCAGTACTTGGCCACCATTCCCGGCTGGACCAACATCAACATGCTGTTGTTCCGGGTGTCGGTGTTCGTGCAGGTCAACGGCTACTTCATCCTGCCCGTGTTGGCCATGGTCACCCAGGCCTTGTCCAGTAAATTTATGAACCCGCAGCAGACCGCCGCGCCGGCCACCGGTCCCGACGGAAAGCCCGCGCCAAACCCCGGCAAGACCATGATGATGATGATGCCGCTGATGTCGCTGTTCTTCTGTATGACCTATTCGTCGGCGTTCGCACTGTACTGGGTTATGTCCAACGTTATCGCCACCGTGCAACAGGTGGCGTTCAACCGCTACTTTGAGTGGCAGGACCGTAAAGCCAGCGTGGCAGGGGAGGTTGGCATCAAATGAACAAGCATGAGTTTACCGGCAGAACCACCGAAGAGGCCATCAGCGAAGGCCTGCGCAAGCTGGGCTGCACCATTTCCGACGTAAAGGTCGAGGTGCTGGACGAAGGTGCGAAAGGCCTGTTTGGCCTGTTTGGCAGCAAGATGGCACGCGTTGTCCTGACCCTGGACGAGGGCGATGACGACGGCTTTTCCTCTTTGAGTGGGCTGTCGTTGGATTCCTTTATGGACCGCGAAGAAAAAGTAGCCAAGCCCAAGCAGCAAAAGCCTCAGCAAACCGAGCGGCCTCCGCAAGCCGAGAAGCCCCGAGAGTCCAGGCCCCAGCAGCCGCCAAAGGCGGACAAGCCCAGGAACGACGCGCCCCGAGCAGAGAGCGGCGAGAAGCCTGACCGCCCGGAGAAGGCGACTCGGCAGAGCGCACCCCGTAGCGGCCCCAAACCTGCCCAGGAGCGGCGTCCCGCGGCTTCGGAGCCCCGTGCGCCCCTGGCGCCCTCCTTCCGGCCCGTTCCCTTAGAAGAGGGAGCCACGCCGTTGCAGCATGATGTTCAAACCCCTTCGGGGTGTGCCCAAGCGTTCTTGCAGGAGGCTACCCGGCTCATGAACGTGCCCGTGGTGGTGGATGTGCAGACCGATCCCGAGGGGAATCTGTTTGTGCAGATGGTGGGGGATACCCTGGGGATCCTCATCGGCCGCCGGGGAGAGACCTTGGATGCGCTGCAGTATCTGACCAGTTTGCAGGTGAACAAGGGCCGTGATGAGTACATCCGCGTGACCCTGGATACGGAGAATTACCGTGCCAAGCGCGAAGATTCTCTGTGCCGGCTGGCCGCCCGCATGGCGACACGCGCCTATAAGACCGGTCGAAAGGTGGCGCTGGAGCCCATGAATCCCTACGAGCGCCGCATTTTGCATGCCTCGCTCCAGGATCATCCCTACGTAGTGACCCACAGCGAGGGCGAGGAGCCCAACCGCCACGTGGTCATCACCCTCAAGCCGGATGCTGCGGCAGCCCGGCGCAACACACCTCGCCAGGAGGATTAAGGCTAACCCTCGTATGATTTTGCGCAAAAGATCCGCGAGATATGCGTCAAATCAAATGAGGAGTAGTATAACCCGTTGTCAACGCCGCTCGCAACGAATGGTTGCGGGCGGCTTTTTTGATAGGATATGGAGGCGACGCGCTTAAAGCGGGGCC
>JAVBUS010000155.1:0-2565 GCA_031555125.1 Eubacteriales bacterium
AGTCAAAAATAATTTTATTTTGTTGACTCGTGGGTATGTGCCGCGACGGTGGCCGGAGGGCGAACCCAACGCCCACCGGTCGCGCCCGCAGGAACGAAACATCCGCTTTATGGTAGGTATTTCGCCCTCACGGTCGACCCAAGGGCTTTAAGTTCGCCCGTAGGTAACCTAAGGGACGCAACTTCATTCATTTTTTGTGAATGAAAATGTAAATGATTTTGCCCTGGGCCAACGCAGGGAGACCTTGCGCATGTAAGGATGAATATGGTATTATCAGCGGGAAGGGAGTGATTGCGCATGAGAAAGCTCAGCGCTTTGTTTTTCACTTGTCTGTTGATTGTGGGGTGCCTGTTGCCCGCCGCGGCGGAGAAAGCGGTGCCCACTATCGAGATCGGCGGACGGACGGTGGCTGTGGATGTGGGGCGTTTGGATTTGACCGGGCGCAACATCACGGATATTGCACCCCTGGCGCAGTTGACGCGGGTGCATACCCTCATCCTGCGGGATAACCAGATCAGCGATCTGCGTCCGTTGGCGGGGCTGACCAACCTGCACACGCTGGATGTGTCGGTCAATCGCGTGGAGGATCTGACGCCTTTGTCGGAACTGCGTACGCTGCAGGATTTGACGCTGAGCAGCAACAAGATCGTGTCGGTCTCGCCCTTGTGTGAGCTGAATCGACTGGCCCAGCTTCGCTTGGGCGGCAATCAGGTGGTGGACCTCTCGCCGCTGGCGGAGTTGACGCGCTTGACGCTGCTGGAGCTGCAATCCAACCAAGTCAAGGATTTGTCTCCGCTTTCCGGTCTGATGAAGCTGCGGGTGCTGGATTGCCAGCAGAACCGGATCGGCGACATTGCGCCGCTAAAGCCTTTGACGCCGTTGCGGGAACTATACCTGCACATGAACGACATCAGCGACATCCTGCCCCTGGAAAAGATGGCGAACCTGCGCAAACTGGACATCGGCGGTAACCCTATCGGCGATCTGTCACCCCTTTGGCGCATGACCAAGCTGCAGAGCCTGTCCATCGCTGGGGTAAAGATTCAGGATTATCGGGCGCTGAGCAAGCTGCGATCGCTCCGGGAACTGAGCGTGGCAGACAATGGGGTGTCCGATCTGATCCCGCTGATGGATCTGACGGAGCTTCGCTCCCTGACCATCATCGGCAACGAGGTGACGGATCTTTCGCCGTTGGGGAACCTGCGCAAGCTGAACACCTTGCTGGCACAGGATAACCTGATTACCGACCTGAAGCCGCTCAAGCGCCTACCGGCATTGCGGACGTTGATGCTGAGCGAAAACCCGCTGACGGATGTGAAGCCGCTGCACGGCATGAAGCGCCTGCAAACCATTTCCTTGGAAGCCGGCAATGTCAGTGCACAAGCGCTGGAGGCGCTGCAAAAGGCGCTGCCGGATTGCACCTTTATCCGGTAATAGCACGCATCACGGAATCAAAAAACCACTCGGCGCGATAGAGCAGCCGGGTGGTTTTTGCTATGGCAGGCTATGCATCCTTCTGGCCCCTAGCCGGGCGACAAAACGCCTCGCGATCTATTGCGCGAAATCAAACGAGGGCCAGTAAAGATTATGCGATGAACAGATGGAAAAAGAAGTGATCTGCCAGCACCAGCAGTCCCAGAACGCCGACGTACAGCGCGAACCATTTCAGGGAGGCTTTTTGGATCAGCGCCAGCATCCAGCGGATGGCGGCCCACCCGCATACCGCGGCCACGATGACCCCGATCACAGGCGCCAGCCAGCCGCCGGAAAGGGCGGCATCGGTGCCGCCGGAGAGCAGATCCCTGGCCTCGAACACCAGGGAACCCAGAATGGCTGGGACCGACATCATAAAAGAAAACTTGGCCGCAACGCTGCGATCCAGGCCGCTTAAGATGCCGCCCACGATGGTGGAACCGGATCGGGACACGCCGGGCAGCACAGCCACGGCCTGCATGGTGCCCATGGTCAGCGCTTGGGCAGGCTTAACGTCGTCGACGACTTGTTTACGGCTGTGGCGACCGCCACGCGTGGGTTGGCGGGTAAAGCTCTCCGCAGCCACCAGCAGGACGGCGGTGAACAAGAAGAAGAAACCCAGGTACCAATGCATGGTGCGATCGGCAAAGAACAGATCGATGGCATCGCCGAACAGCAGCGCCACCGCCACCGCAGGCAGCGTGGCCAGCACCAGCATCCAAAACGCATTGCTTTTGAAGGGGTTCTTCAGCATGGCCCACCAGTCGCGCCAAAACACCACCAACACTGCGGCCAGGGTACCCACATGGAGCAGCACGGTCATGAGCAAGCTGGGCTCCTGCATCCCCAGCATATTTTGGGCCAACACCAAATGGCCGCTGGAGCTGATGGGCAAAAACTCGCCCAGGCCCTGCACGATACCTAAAATAATGGCTTCCAATACCGTCATGGAGATTCCTCCTGTTGTTCATCGGTCCCAATAGAATATGGAGCATGCGGCAATGGCATGCATTGGCAATGCCACTACTATATCCTGTGGTGCGTACTCTGTCAAGGCACAGGGGAAACAAGCTTACTCCCCGCTTACAGAAC
>JAVBUS010000259.1:0-6110 GCA_031555125.1 Eubacteriales bacterium
AGCCCCACCTGGGGTAGCCCCACCCCCACCACCGCCACGCCGCACAGGCGATCGCCGGGTAGATCGATGCCCTCGCCAAAAGCCCCGCCCATCACCGTCAGGCCCAACAGACTGCTGTCCCCTGGCACAAACTCCGCCAAAAACGCCGCCCGGGCCCCCTCGTCCATGTCGCCGCGCTGAACCAGTATCCGCACGCCGGGAAGCAGCGGCGGGATGGCCTCCGCGTCCTCGGTGGCCTCCTTGCCCTCCAGCAGCGCTTGCACATTGCGCAGGTATGCATAGGAAGGGAACATGCAAAAGTAGTTGCCCACCCGGGCCTGTACCATGGCGGCGATGGCCTCGGCCACAGCCAGAGCGGTCTCTTGACGGTGCACATACCGGGTGGACACCGGCCTGCCCACTACGCACAGGTGCTCCGGCGGAAAGGGCGACGGCAACGCCAACAGCGCATCCTGCTCCATGTCCCAGCCCAAGAGTTGGGCATAACCGGCCAGGGGCGTCAGGGTGGCGGAAAAGGCCACCACACCGCTGAGTTTGGCTGTGGTTTTGGTCAGATATCCGGCGGGATCCAGGCATAGCAGGCGCACCGACCGTTCCTTGCCGTGGCGACGGATCAAGGTGGTGTAGGTATCATCGAACCGGCTCACGCACACAGCGTACTGTTGCACATTCAAAAACACGTCCAGCATGGTGCGCCCCGGCAATGCACCCCGATCCAGGGCCGGCCCGACCACCTCCGCAAAAGCGGTGGCCTCCTTGTGCAAAAGGGGCGCCTTTTCCTCCCACTCGGCGGCGTCTTCCCGCCGCAGAGCCTCCACGGCACGCAGCAGCGCCGTGGTCTGTTTGTACACGTCGTTCTTCATGCCGTGCACCCCGCGCCATTCCTTTCGAAAGGCCCGCAACGCCGTGCTGTCCAGCTCCGCGCTAAGCATGTCCCGGGTGCGATCCAGCAGATGGTGCGCCTCGTCGATCAGCAGGGTGATATCCCGCTTTTGGGGAAAGATGCGCTGGATCCTGGCACCGGGATCGAAGGCATAGTTATAGTCACAGACCACCACATCCGCCAACTCGCACAGGGCTAGGGAGCACTCAAAAGGGCACACGGTGTGGGCCCGGGCGATCGCCACCACCGCCTCGTGCCGCCATGCCCCGCCCTGATTGCGCAGGTCCCGCAGGGCATCCTCAATACGCAAAAAGTAGCCGGCGGCATAGGGACAATAGGCCGGGTCACAATGGGAGCCGCCCTCCCGGAGGCAGCTCTTTTCCTTAGCGGTCAGTTCCACCGCCCGCAAGGGCACCCCCGCAGCCCGGATGTGATCCAAGGCCGCCAGGGCCACCTGTTTGCCGGTGGTGCGCGCCGTCAAGTAAAAGATTTGGCCGGTCAGGCGCTCGCTCATGGCCTTGAGGGCCGGGAACAGGGCCGCCATGGTCTTGCCGATGCCGGTGGGGGCTTGGGCCAGGAGCCGCTTTTTTTCACGGATGGCCACGAACACGTTGCCCGCGAACTCCCGCTGGCCCCGGCGATACCCGGCATGGGGAAAGGCAAGCCGCGACAGCGCCGCATCCCGCTTGGCGTGCCAGGCCACCCGATCCTCCAGTCCCATCAGGAAGGGCTCCACCAGGGTGGCAAAATCCGCCGCCAGGGAGGCCGCCTCCTGCTCCCGCTCAAAACAGGCCAGGGGCAGCCCGTCGATATCCACATACAGCACCCGCAAGCGTACCCCGTTGAGGCCGCGCTCCGCGCACAGCATATGGCCATAGCAGGCGGCCTGGGCCCAGTGCTCGGGTCTGGCATCGGCAGGGGTTGCCGTCCGGGCATCCATCCACTTAATCTCCTCCACCACAAGCCATCCGTCCCGCATAAATAAGCCGTCCACCCGGCCACCGATCTCCAGCAGCACCACTTGCCCCGGTACGGCGATCACCAGCGGCACCTCGGCCTCGTAGCCATCGTCCTCATCCCGGGCCAGGGCTTGTCTGGCGCGGTGCGCCTGCCCACCCTCCACCATGCGGGAGGATCCGCCCACCCGTAGGTCCTCGCCGTGGATGGATGCCTCCACCACGGTTCGTACCGGCACGCGGTAGGGAATCAGCTTCTGTATGGGTTCCATGCCGCGCCTCCTTTTGCGAGCGTTGCGTTTGGCTTAAGCCTTTTTTTGCAGCCCGGCGAACCCCTCGCCCATGGCCTCGTGCACGTTGGATACCGTCAGGAAGGCACGGTGATCCACCTCGCTGATCAGTTGCTTGAGCCGGGCCACCTCCGCGTTGTTGATGACGCAGAACACCATACCCCGGGGCTCGCCGCTATAGGCACCGGTAGCAGGGATCAAAGTGGCGCCCCGGTCCATCTCCTGGGTAATCCGGGCGGCAATGGTCTGGGCATGGTCGCTGATGATCAGGAACTGCTTGGCGGTGTTCCAGCCCTGGATCACCAGATCGATGACCTTACTGCACACGATGAGCGAGATGGCGGCGTAGAGGGCCGACTGGGGATCAAACACCATGCCTGCAGCAGCCACCACCAGGCAATCCAGCCCCAGCAGCACACCCCCCACGCTGATACCCGACCAGTGATTGTGGATGATTTTGGCCAACAGGTCGGTACCGCCGGTGGTGGCCCCGGCCCGGAGCACCAGCCCAAGGCCCAGCCCCATCAGCAGTCCACCGTACACCGATGCCAGCAAGGTATCGCCATGGGTCACAGGCATCTGGGGCAGCAGGTCGATGAGCACCGACAACACCAGCATGGCCACCAGGGACCGGAGCACAAACCGCCCGCCTCCACTGCGAAAACCCAACAAAAACAGGGGCGCATTGAGCACGATGCTGGTGATACCCACGGGCACGCCAACCAAGTGATTGAGCAGCGTGGCCACACCGGTGATGCCGCCGGGGGCGATTGTGTTGGGCAAAAAGAACAGGTCGAAGGCCAGCGCACCCATCAGCGCGCCCACCAACATCATGATATAGTCTTTTACTTGGTGCTTATTGACTGTGCGCATATCGTTCCACCTTTGTCATTGCTTGTCCACCCCGTGACCCAAAGAAGAGGGAAAGGCCCCGCAGGAAACCCTTCCCTTGGCTCGCTGTCATCATGCGGCACGGTACCCGATCAAGTGACTTGTGTAAACCCCAATGAGATGCGCATGGCTACATCCACCTGTTCCATGGCGGCATCGGGGAGCTGACCCAGCCGCTCCCGCAGCCGCTTTTTCTCGATGGTGCGCACCTGTTCGCCCAGGACCACCGAATCACGCTTGAGGCCGCTGAGTCCCATGGGTACCTCCACATGGGTAGGCAATTTGGCCTTTTCGATGCGTGAGGTGATCGCCAGCACGATCACAGTAGGGCTATACTTGTTCCCAATATCATTCTGAATGACCAACACCGGGCGGATGCCGCCTTGTTCGGAGCCGATCACCGGATTCAAATCAGCGAAATAGATCTCGCCTCGCTTAATCATAGTTCTTCACTCTCCGAAAGCATGGCTTCGTATGCGTCCAGGACCCGCATATCCACACGCAGCCCGGCTTGGGCCCACGCGCAGTTGATCCTGGCCATTTCCTCGTAACCCCTCCTCATCTGCTCTCTACTCTCCAGCATATGCTTTCGTGCCAAGTATTGATACAGCGCATCGCGCACCACGGCGCTGCGGGTCACGCCCTCGGTCAATGCCAGGGCATCCGTTTGATCCACCAGATTTTCCGGCAGGGAGATCAGTACCTTCCGTTTGTCCAACCGCCACACCTCCCCCTGCCCGTAGTGTATGGCAAGGTGGGTTGGGTTATGCCGTGGATGTGCACGCCTTGAGCACGTCCAGCAGGTCAGCGGCAATCATGCCCCGAGGCGTATGCGCGGCGGCGCACAGTTCTCCGGCCCGTCCATGAATGTAGGCACCTACGGAAGCGGCTTCATACGGAACCATCCCCTGGGCGCACAGCCCGGCGAGGATGCCGGTGAGCACGTCGCCGCTGCCACCGGTGGCCAACCCGTCGGTGCCGGTAAGATTAAGGGTGACGGAACCGGGATCCTGCCCGTCCACAATCACCGTGGCGGCGCCCTTGAGCAGCACGGTGGCCCCGGTGGCCTGCCGCAAGGCCCGGGCCGCCCCCAGGGGATCCCCCACGATGGATGCGGTCTCCCTGTTCAGCATACGCCCGGCCTCCCCAGGGTGGGGCGTCACCACGGCCCGGGCATCCAGGGTTGCCGGGCCAGCAGGGGCCCCAGACCAAACATTCAGCGCGTCTGCATCGATGATGCGGGGGGCGGGCAGCGTCCACAGGGGCGCCAGGGCAGCGGTCACCCCGGGGGTCACGCCCAAGCCCGGCCCCATGGCCACGCACTGTTTGCCTTGGGCGGCTTGGGCCAGCAAGGGCGCTGCTTCCGCAGCCAAGTGGCCTTCCCGTTCCGGCATGGGCAAGCTCACCGCGCAGGGGGCCAGCTGCTGTACGATGGGCATCACCGATGCGGGACAGGCGACGGTTACCAGCCCGGCCCCTATGCGCAGCGCCGCTTCGGCGCACAGCGCCGCCGCTCCGGCCATGCCCACGGATCCGGCTACAATCAATGCGTGACCAAAGGTGCCCTTGTGTCCCTCCGGCGGACGGGGCGGCAACAGCACTGCCAGATCGCCCTCCTCCAGGATGCGCAGTCCGGTCACATCGTCCCAGGCAGGGCGCAGACCGATGTCCGCCACCCGAAGCCGGCCAGCGTGCTTGCGTCCCGGGTAAAAGAAGTGACCGGGTTTGGGGCGATGAAAGGCCACGGTGCAGGTTGCCCGCACCGCTTCGCCCAGGACGGCGCCGGTCTGTCCATCGATGCCCGAGGGAATGTCCACGGCCACCACCGGGAGATTCGCCGTGTTCATGGTGCGGATCAACGCGGCAAAGATCCCCTGGGGCTGACGGGAAAGTCCGGTGCCAAACAGCGCATCCACCACCACCGATACCCCCGCGGGCACCGTAAAGGGAGGACTTTTGAGGAGGTCAACCCTTGCGTCACAGTGGGCTACAAGCCTGGCCTGCGTCCCGGCATCGCCGGGCATATCCGCCGGATCCGCCGTCAGCCACACCGTGGCGCGGCCCCCGGCCTGGGTCCACAGGCGCGCCGCGGCGCATCCGTCCCCGCCGTTGTTTCCTTTGCCACAGACAAACAAGGCATGATCCCCACGGGGCGCCTGCGCATAGTCCGCCAGGGCCCGCACCACGGCCTGGGCCGCGTGCTCCATGAGCAACAGACCCGGCATCCCGGTGCGGGCCATCACGTCCCGCTCCATGGCCTGCATCTGGGTGGGGGTGATGGTTTGCCTCATGGTTCTCCCTCCGCGATGGCCATCGCCACCGCCATGCCTTCGCTGTGGGTGATGCTTAGGTGCATGCGGGTGGCGCCGATCTCCGCCATGCGCTGCCAAGCCCGTTGACCCAACACCGCAACCGGGGCACCCAGCTCGTTGTGGGTCACCGACACCTCTTGCAATCCCAGGGGCGCAATGCCGGTGCCCAGGGCTTTGAGCATGGCCTCTTTCGCAGCAAACAGGCCCGCCGCGCTCTGCCCCGCCGATGCGCCACGCCCGGCGATATAGTCCCGCTCCTGCTGGGTGTACACCCGGGCAAGAAAGCGCTGCTTGTCCAGTTCGGCCTGGATTCGCGCCACGCCGATCAGGTCCACGCCACAGCCCCGAATCATAGCTGCACCCCTGGGTCGCCCGCGTTGCGTACCGCATTGACGACGGCCCTTGCCATTGCCTCCGCCGCCGCCGCACACAGGGCCACAAAGTGGGCCGCCTGGGCATATCGCCCCGTGGACACAGAAAAAATGGTGTCTCCATCCAGTTGGGTATGCACCGGACGAATGCACCGGGCCAAGCCGTCATGGGTCACGGTTGCCAGCCGTGCCGCTTGCTCCTTGGTCAGCCGGGCATCGGTAGCCACCACACCGATGGTGGTGTTTTGCCCCACGCGGTGACGGGCTTCCTGGCCGGCAAAAAGCGCATCCTCGGCCCGCAGAGGGGCGCCGTCCTCCCCCCGCCCCCCCGCCAGCCAGGCGCCGGTGTGGGGATGATAGACATCCCCCGCAGCGTTAACCGCTACAATGGCCCCAACCACCGCCTG
>JAVBUS010000084.1:0-3295 GCA_031555125.1 Eubacteriales bacterium
TCATACCCGCCCCATCCGTGTTATGGCCGGTCATGGTTCCATCCTGACCGATGGATACCGTGTTGACCGCACCACAGGCCGAAGCCGCCGCGTCCAAATCGTCCAGCAGCGGCACAATGGCCTCCTTGTATGGGATGGTCACGTTGAATCCTGAAAAGCTCTGCCCCAGCACCTCCACAGCGCTGGCTAGGGAGTGCGGTTCCACTGTAACGGGCAAGTAGATGGCATTGGTACCACGGAGGCCAAAGAGCGTGTTGTGGATCTGGGGCGAAAGCGTGTAAGGAAGCCGCTGGCCCAGCAAAGCGAACTTGCGCGTCACGGCATCGACTTGGGTATTAAGATGAACCGGCACCTGTTTCGCCTCCCCTGAATGTCAAGCGCGCATTTCCGCGCCATAGCGCTGGGCGCAAAGCGCCAGAATGCGCTCGAACACCGGTGTTACATCGGCATCGCTGAGGGTCCGTTCCGCATCCCGAAACACCAAGGAGAAAGCCACGGACTTTCTTCCCCCCAGCACTTGGGCACCGCGGTACACATCGAACACCGTCGCCTGCTCCAGCAACACGCCGCCAGCTTCCAGGATATCTGTCTGTAGTTGACCCACCTGCACGCTCTCGTCCATCACCAGGGCCAAATCCCGGGTCACCGCCGGGAAGCGCGGCAGTGGCCGCACTGTCCCCATGGGCTTTTCGTGAGCCAATATGGCTTCAAAGTCCAATTCCGCCATCAACGTCCGGCGCGGCAAGTCAAAGTCCTCCAGCACGTCCGGATGCACCTCACCCAGGGTACCCAACACCGCCTCGCCGATGGAGAGGGTGGCTGAGCGTCCCGGGTGATGATACGGCTCTCCACCTGCGGCGATGGACACCGCGATGCCGAACTGCGCCAGCAGTTCGGTGACGGTTGCACGCAACCGATAAAAGTCCATATCCTCGCCATAAGCGCCCAAGCAGACAGTCCAACGCTCCTGGGGCAATTCCCCCGCCCGACGCCCGGAAACGTCGAAGGTAGGCGAAATCTCGAACAGCTTCACCCGGACATTGCTACGGCTTTGATTCAGGGCCAGCATTTGCAGCATGGACGGCGCCAGGGAACTGCGCATCACGCTGGTATCCTCTCCCAGCGGATTCAGAATACGCAGCTGCTGCCGGCGGCTGTCCCCCCCGGGCAACCCCATGCGCTCGATCTGCTTGGGACTGACGAAGGAGAAGCTGACCGCTTCACAATATCCCATGAAGGAAAGCAGGCGTTTGGCCTTATCCCGCATGGCGACACGGGCAGAGCGTCCCCCCGGCGCGGAAGTGCCGCGCAATTGGGTTGGCTTGAGGTGATCGTAGCCATAAATCCGCAGCACTTCCTCGCACAGATCCGCCTCGCCCTCGATGTCTTGACGAAACACCGGCACCTGGACCGTCAGGGTATCCCCCGCCAGCGTCACCTCGAAGTGCAGACTGCGCAGCACCCGCGCCATCTCCTCCGCCGGGATATCCACCCCCGCCCGATGGGCGATGCGCCGCACCGATGCGGTGACCTGGCGCTGGGGTTGGGGATTGGGATCATGATCGTATACGCCTTCCACCACGTCGCCCGCATCCAGCATACGAACCAGCTGGCAAGCGCGATCGATGGCCTCCCGGGCCGTAGCAGGGTATACGCCCTTCTCGAACCGGCCCGAGGACTCGGTGCGCAACCCCAACGCCCGGGCGCTCAGTCGCACGTTTGTACGATCGAAGGCAGCACACTCGAACAGCAACGTCCGGGTGTCCTCCGTAATCTCCGACTCTTCGCCGCCCATGATCCCCGCCAGACCGGTAGCGGTATGCTGATCGGCGATGACCAGCATCTCCGGTGTCAGCGTACGCTCCTTACCGTCCAACGTGCGCAGTGTCTCCCCGGGCGAAGCGCGGCGCACGATGATGCTGGCGTCGCGAACCTTCGAAAGGTCAAACGCGTGCATGGGATGGCCGGTTTCCAGCATCACATAGTTGGTGATGTCCACAATATTGTTGATGGCGCGGAGCCCGGCAGCGTGCAAGGCGGCACGCATCCACATGGGCGAGGTCGCAATGCGCACATTTTTTACCACACGGCCCACGTAGCGGGGACACAACGTCTCATCCTCCACCCGGATCCGCACGAAATCATCTACCGCGCCTGGGACGGTGTCGAGCGTGTTTTCCGGCTTGCGAAAGCTGGTACCCATGGCCACGGCGGTTTCCCGGGCTACGCCCCACACGCATTGGCAATCCGGTCGATTGGCCAGGATCTCAAAGTCGATGATCTGATCCGCAATACCAAGAATGGGACGTACATCCGTGCCCAGCGGGTGCTCCTCGCCAAAGATCAGGATACCTGCCTCTCCCGCAGAAGGATATAGATCGGTAGGAACACCCAGTTCCGGCCCGGAGCACAGCATGCCCTGGGAACGGACACCCCGCAGGGTGCCCTCATGAATACGCTTGCCCCCCGGCAGCAGTGCCCCCACCGTGGCCACGGGCACCAGGTCCCCGGCACGGACGTTTGGCGCCCCGGTCACGATCTGCAGTTTGGTATGTCCGACGTCCACCTGGCACACCACCATGTGATCCGAATTGTTGTGAGGCTCCACCGACAGGATACGTCCCACCACAACACCTTGCACCGCCTCGCCGATATCTTCTACGCCCTCCACCGCAGTGCCGCAGAGGATCATTCGCTCCGTGTAGTTCGCGGCGGACACCCCTTGGGTATCCGCATATTGCTCAAGCCATGTTCTGCTGACCTTCATGATGCAACTCCCCTTTCACACTGCCGCTTAACGGAATTGGGATAAAAAGCGCACGTCGCCTTCGTACATCAGGCGCAAATCCGCGATGCCATACCGCAGCATGGCGATGCGCTCCAGGCCAACACCGAAGGCAAATCCGCTGTACTTCGTGCTGTCGATTCCGCATAGTTCCAGCACCTTGGGATTGACCATGCCCGCGCCCAACACCTCGATCCAGCCGGTTCCCTTACAGGTACGGCAGCCTGCGCCGTGGCAGTTGGAACAAGTCAGATCCACCTCTGCCGAAGGCTCAGTGAAGGGGAAAAAGGAAGGCCGGAACCGGGTGGTAATCCCCGCGCCATATAGCTTCTCCGCAAAGGCGTCCAGGGTTCCCTTTAGGTCGCCCATGGTCACATCCTCGGCCACCACCAACCCTTCCAGCTGGTGAAAGCAGGGTGAGTGGGTCGCGTCAAACTCATCGGCCCGATAGGTGCGTCCGGGACAAACGATGCGGAAGGGCGGCTTGCGGGTTGTCATGGTCCGCGCCTG
>JAVBUS010000021.1:0-9152 GCA_031555125.1 Eubacteriales bacterium
CTGCCGGGCATCTCCCCCACGCTGTTTTTTCTGCTGATTATCAACGTGATCGGCTCCTTCCAGGTCTTTGGCCAGATCCGGCTATTGACCCAGGGCGGCCCCGGTAAGTTCACCAAGGTCATCGTCTACGCCATCTATGAGGAAGCCTTCACGTTCAATCGTTATGGTCCGGCGGCTGCCCAGTCCATCCTGTTGTTCCTCATGATCCTGCTATTGACCCTGATCCAATTCGCGTTGGAGAGGAAGGTGACATACAGATGATCGAAAAGAAGTGGACAAAGGGCGTTTTCCTTATCATCAACCTGGCCCTGGCCTTGCTGGTGATTTCGCCCCTGCTGTACGCCCTGAGCGCCAGCTTTATGACCGAGGGCGAGCTGCGCGGCAAGCTCAGCCTGATCCCCGGTGCGCTGCAGCTGCACAACTATCAGGAAGCCCTGCGGCTGGCCCCCCTGTTCCGTTTCATCGGCAACTCGGTGCTGGTGGCGGTGGGCTGCATGGCCGCTCAGCTGATCACCGGCGCCCTGGCGGGGTATGCCTTTGCGCTGCTGAAGTTCAAGGGGCAAAAGCAGATCTTCTTTCTGTTCCTGATGACCATGATGATTCCTGGCCAGGCCATCATCATCGCCAATTACTTGATGATCGTCAACCTGCATCTGGTGGATACCTACGGGGCGCTGATGTTGCCCTACATGACCAGCGCGTTCTGCATCTTTAACATGCGGCAGGCCTTCCTGACGCTGCCCAGCGAGCTCAACGACTCGGCTCGCATCGACGGGTGCAACTCCTTCCAGTTTTTCTCCCGGGTGGCCCTGCCCTTGACCAAGCCCCAGCTGGGCTCCCTGGGCATCTATGTGTTCCTGCAGGTATGGAATCAATATCTGTGGCCACTGCTGGTCACCAACACACCCCGGATGCGCACGGTGCAGATAGGGATCGGCATGCTGCAAAACGCTGACGCGGATCGCTATGGCCCGGTCATGGCGGGCACCGTCATCGTGTTGCTGCCCTCGGTACTGATTTTTATCCTGGGCCAGCGCTCCCTCATCTCTGGATTGACAGCCGGGGCCGTGACGGGATGACACAGCCCCCCAGACGACAAAAAGCCGCCGCCAGCGTCGTGCCCTTGGGCCGCTGGCGGCGGTTTTGTATACAGGGTCGTCCCTGGGATCACTCTTCCTCTTCTTCCTCGGGCAGGTTGCCGTTGTGGTACACGTTTTGCACGTCGTCCATATCGTCCAGCATATCCAGCATCTTGTTGATCTTCTCGATGATCTCCGGATCTGTGATGTCGTTGGTGGTCTGGGCCACCATGGACAGTTCCGCCGACAGGAAGGTGAAGCCCTGCTTTTCTAGCTCCTCGCGGACGGCGGAGAAGTCCCCCACCTCGGTCATAACCTCGTAACAATCCTCCAGCACGGTGACGTCCTTGGCCCCTGCGTCCAGGGCCGCCATCATCACATCGTCCTCGCCCATGCCGGGACGCGGCTCCAGGACAATAAGGCCCACCTTGTCAAAAAGGTACGATACACAACCGTTTGTGCCCAGAGAGCCGCCATTTTTGTCGAAGACGTGGCGTATTTCCGCCGCGGTGCGGTTGCGGTTGTCGGTAACAACATCCACGATGACCGCCATGCCGCCAGCGGAGTACCCCTCGTACAGGATCTGTTCATACACGACGTTGCCCAACTCACCCGCCGCCTTTTTGATGGAGCGGGAGATGGTATCGTTGGGCATATTGTTGGCCTTGGCCTTGGCGATGATGTCGCGCAGCTTGCCGTTGACCTCAGGATCGCTGCCACCCTCCCGGACGACCATGGCGATCTCGCGACCGATCTTGGTAAAGATCTTGCCGCGGGCAGCGTCGGCCTTGCCCTTCTTATGCTTAATGTTTGCCCATTTGGAATGACCGGACATGGTAAAACCCCTCTCGACGATGATGCAGCGCACCGTATTTTATGTTACGTTATAATATACCACAATCCCCGGCGCTTCATCAAGTCCGACCCACCGTCCGGCACATCATCCGCCGCCCGCGCGGCTTCCGCTTGCTGGAAAAACCCTTGTGACACCACATTTTGGCCTGTTGTGTGACGGGATGCATCCACGCTATACTGTGACCAACAAATGCTGCGGATGCGAGGTGAGCAATGATGTCGCACCTGCCCCGTTGGGGGAAGGCCCTGCTTTGTCTGTCGCCCGCGCCCCTGGCCGCGCTGTGCCTAAAGGCGCTGTCGAGGCGCCCGGATTGGGTGGAAGCCGTCTTTTCCCGCAGCTGGTATCCCACCTGGAGCGCCTGGCTGGCCCGGCTCTCCGCCCGGGTGCCGAGCGCGGTGGCCGAAAGGCTGCTGATCCTGTGCGTCTGCGGCGTGATCGTTCTGCTGTGCGGGCGCATCGCCCAGGCCATAGGGCAACGCCGCCTGCGCCCATTGGCGCGTTATGGCTTCCGCATGGTCTGCGCCCTGAGCGCACTGTACGCAGCCTTTGTGGTGATGTGGGGCGTCCATTTTGTGCGCCAACCCTTCGCCGTGGCTGCCGACATGGCGATGGAAAGCGCTGATGTTGGACAACTCTCGGCCCTGTGTGACCTGCTGTTAAAGGATGCCACCGCCCTGCGGAGCGCACTGCCCACCGACGACCAGGGCGTGTACCGCAGTCCCGATGATCTGTCCACGCTGCTCGCCCGGGTACCGGCGGCCTATGCCAGTCTGGCAGAAACCTACCCCTGGCTGGCGGGGGATTATCCCCCGCCCAAGGTCATCGCCCATAGCCAGACGCTTAGCGACATGCAGATCATGGGCATCTTCATCCCCTTTACCGGCGAGGCGCTGCTCAACCGGGACATTCCCGACACCCAGTTGGCACACACCGCCGCCCACGAGGCGGCCCACCAGCGGGGATATGCCCGGGAGGCCGAGGCCGACTATGTGGGCTATTTGGCCTGCATGGCCTCCGGCGACCAGGGGATGGCGTATAGCGGCACGTTGACCATGCTGCGCTATGCCGCCCTATCGCTGTGGGAAGCGGACCCGCTGGTCTACGACGCCTTTGCGCGGCGAATTCCGGCCGAGATCGATCGGGACTATGACCGGCAGTTTACCTATTGGCAGGCCCACGATACCCCTTTGGCGGGACTGGTAAGCCTAACGAATGAGCGATATTTGCACACCTTTGCGCTCAAAATCTCCAGCACCCAGCGTAGCGATGTGGTCTCCCTGCTGATGGCGCACTACCGTGCCGCGCTTCGCTTGCCGCCCAATTGACTTGATCCCCGGTTTGTGCTATAGTGCGTGTAGAAACAAGGCCCCATCCGACGGGGCTTTCTGCATGTCTGACCCACAAAGGAGGCCTCTTGATGACCCTGCAACAAAGTTATGATGTAATCGTGATCGGCGCAGGCCCGGCGGGGATTTTTACCGCCCTGGAGTTGACTGCGCTCCATCCTGATATGCGCATCCTGATGGTAGATACCGGCCGGGAAATCGCCAAGCGCACCTGCCCGGCACGCACCACCGGTAAGTGCGTCCATTGCAAGCCCTGCGGTATCGTCCATGGTTGGGCGGGTGCCGGGGCCTTCTCCGACGGAAAGTTGTCCCTCTCTGACGAGGTCGGCGGTCACGTGGCCGACTACCTGGGCCACGACGAGGCCCAGGCCCTGATTCGCCATGCCGATGCCATGTATCTGCGCTTCGGCGCACCGGATGTGGTCCACGGGTTGGACGACCAAAAGGTGTCCGAAATCGCCTATGAGGCCACCCGCTACAACATCCACTTGGTACCCTGCCCCGTGCGGCACCTGGGCACCGACCATGCCGGGGATGTGCTGCGGGCCATGCACGACTTTCTGGTGGCCAACACCCACACCGCCTTCAGCGAGCTTACCGATGCCCTGGAGATCCTGGTGGAGGGCGGCAAAGCCGTGGGCGTGCGTCTGCAGCAGCGCGGTCAGGAGCCTGTGGCGGTACATGCCCCCTATGTGGTGGCCGCGCCGGGCCGTGGCGGCGCCGCGTGGCTGAGCCAACAGATCCGTCTCCTGGGCCTACCCACTCAAAACAACGAAGTGGACATCGGCGTGCGGGTGGAAGTACCCAACGCCATCATGGATCACCTGACCCGCCATCTGTATGAGGCCAAGCTGGTCTATTATGCCGATACTTACGAGAACAAGGTGCGCACCTTTTGCATGAATCCCGGCGGCGTGGTGTCCGAGGAGCACTACGAGGGCGGGATCGCGGTGGTCAACGGCCACAGCTATGGCGAGGAGAGCCTGCGCACCCACAACACCAACTTTGCGGTGCTGGTGTCCACCCGGTTCACCGAACCCTTTGACCAGCCCATTGAATACGGCCGGTACATCGCCCAGTTGGGCAACATGCTTACCGGCGGGCCCATCATGGTGCAGCGCCTGGGCGACCTGTTGCGGGGCCGCCGCACCACAGCGGAACGTCTGGCGCGTTCCACCACCATCCCCACCCTCAAGACCGCCGTCCCCGGCGATTTGTCCTTTGTATTGCCGCCCAGGCACCTGACCTCCATCATTGAGGCGTTACGCGCCTTTGATCACATCGCCCCGGGCCTGTACAGCAAAAATACGCTGCTGTATGGCGTGGAGGTCAAGTTCTATTCTTCCAAGGTGCTGGTAGACAAACAGTTCGAGACCGGCGTGCAGGGCCTGTACGCCATCGGCGACGGCGCGGGCATCACCCGGGGCCTGATGCAGGCCTCCGTCACAGGCATCAAGGTAGCCAGGGATATCGCACAGAAGAAGGGATAGCATGCAGGACTTTACCCGAGGGCCTGTGGCGCGGCAACTGCTCAAGTTTTCGCTGCCCATGCTCATTGGCAATCTGTTTCAGCAATTCTATAGCATGGCGGACGCCGCCGTGGTGGGCCGCTATGTGGGCGGGGAGGCCTTGGCCGCCGTAGGGGCGTGCATGGCCATCTTCAATCTGCTGCTGGCCGTCCTTTTTGGCTTAACCACCGGCGCGTCGGTGCTCATCTCACAGTTCTATGGCGCGGGGCAGCACGACGCGTTGCGGCGTACCGTTTCCACCAGCATCGTATGCATGGGCGCCTTTGGCTTGGTGCTGTGCATCGGTAGCTGGCTTGGGGCCCCCCAGTTTTTGCAGTGGCTCAACGTGCCGGAAACGGTTTTTCCCGACGCGCTCTCCTACCTGCGCATTGGCATTGCCGGCTGCATGTTCCCACTGTTCTACAACATGTATACCGCTTACCTGCGTGCGCTGGGCGACTCCCGCTATCCGCTGTACATCCTGATCTTTTGCACGGCGCTCAACGTGGGGCTGGATCTGTTGTTCGTGGTCCGGTTTCATCTCGGCGTGGCTGGGGCAGCCTATGCCACCATTCTGTCCCAAGCCTTGTCCACACTGTGGTGCTACCTATACGCCAAGCGCAGCATGCCCCTGCTCCACGTATCCAAGCTGGTGTTTGATGGCAAGCTGTGCCGCTCCCTGCTGCAATACAGCGTACCCTCCGCCGTGCAGTTCTCCCTGGTATCCGTGGCCGGGCTGTCCATCCAGAGCTTGGTCAACGGCTTTGGAGCCGTGGCCATGGCGGGCTTCTCCGCCGCCCTGCGGGTGGATAGCTTCGCCATGATGCCGGTGGCCAACCTAAGCAGCGCGGTGTCCACCTTTGTGGGCCAGAATATGGGTGCCGGCCAGGAAGCCCGCGCCAAGCGCGGCCTTTACGTCACCTTGTGCCTGTCGGTGGGCCTGGCCGTCGCCACGTCGCTGTTGGTGCTGCTCTTTGGCCAGCAGATGATCGGCGCATTCCTCAAGCCCGATGATCCCCAGCGGGCGGCTATCCTGCAGGTGGGCACCAGCTACCTGTCGGTCATCGTCATGTTCTATGTGTTGTTCGGCGTGTTTTTTTCCTTCACGGGGTTCTTTCGCGGGGTGGGCGATGCCCTGATCGTGATGATCCTAACCATCACCAGTCTGTCCCTGCGAGCCGTCATCTCGCAACTGTTGTCCCGATATATGGGCCTGGGCGTGGAGGCCATCGCATGGTCCATCCCCATCGGCTGGGGTTTATGCAGCGCCTTCTCCTGGCTATATTACAAACGGCGCTGGTGGGCCGGTAAACTGGCCCGAACGGTGCAGAAAAACGCGGAGGACGGCGCTTAATGCGCTCCTCCGCGTTTGCTTTTACCCCTTCCTGCGCCCGGCTGTGCCGCGATCATCATCGTCCCACATACGCTCGTCAGCTCGCCCATGCTCCGCAACTGCCCCTATTCCTCCAGGGATTGCAGCAGCGCCTGCAGTCTTTCGCCGCAAAAGCCGGTACGCTGGATGACCTTTCCTTGATCCAAGATCGCACCGACTGCCTGGGGCATACCCTGGACCGTTCTTCCCAGGGATGCCGCAACCCCTTCCGGACAAGGCAATAATGCCGAGCTCACCAATACGGCTTCCACGTTTTGGGGCCAGCTAAGGTCCGTCAGTGACATGCGCCCGTCCCCATACACCAACACCACCAACGTCGGGTCACGGCGTTCCCCGGTGTAGGGGAAGATGTCCCCTGTGCGAAAGGTGGACTCCACCGCCGCCACCTGTGCCACGTTGGCATCGGACAGTTGGGACCAATCCGCACCGGCGACGATGGCACAATGCAAACTGCCGGTGATCCTTCCCACCAAGGCACGCAGTAAATCATACGACACCTGCGCCATCCCCGGGATGTCGGTGGCCATCTGCGTCATCAGCTTCTCCGTATCCGCGGTCAGGACGATCATCTCCTGCGGCTGCGGTAGTTCCTGGGCTGTCAGGCTGGTAAGCAAGCCGTCAACCTCTATGTCACCATAGAGCTGTCGACGCAGCGGTTCGCTGGCTTGCAATCGAAAGGTCCGCTGTGTCTGAGCTTGGGCCTGATCCAACAGATATCGGTAGAAATCATCCTCCGCCTTCGCCGCACCGGTGAACAACACCGCCAACAGACACACCACCAAGAAAAATGTGCACCGCTTCCCAGCTTTCATCGAACCCCTCCTTCGTCGCCTGGAACCACACTTTGTCCTACAAATCGCCGCTTGTTGCATGCCCGGGAAGGTACGGATCGGGTTTCCCTTTCCTTTCACCGCTTTTTATGATAAAATGCCGGACATAGTTTGTCTCAGGAGGAAATATATGAACATTCGCTTACAGATAGAACAGATCGTGTCCAAAGCGTTCGAGGCGATGGGGTATGACGCGGCGCTGGGCGAGGTGACGGTGTCCAACCGCCCCGATCTGTGCCAGTTCCAGTGCAACGGCGCCATGGCCGCGGCCAAAAGATACAAGGCCAATCCCTTTACCGTAGCCACCGCCGTCGTCGAACGCCTGTCCCAGGAACCGATGTTCCGCAGCGTGGAGGTGGCACGGCCCGGCTTTATCAATCTCTCGGTCACCGATGCTGTCATCGCCGATACCCTGACCCGGATGTTGGCGGATGACCGTCTGGGTCTGCCCACCATGCCGCCAAAGACCATCGTCATGGATTACGGCGGCGCCAACGTGGCCAAACCGCTCCACGTGGGCCATCTGCGCACGGCCATCATCGGGCGTTCCCTGAGCGCCGTGGCCCGCTTCCTGGGTCACAGGGTGATCACCGACGTGCACCTGGGTGACTGGGGGCTGCAGATGGGTCAAGTCATCGCCTTGTCGGCGGAGCTGTACCCGGATTTGCCCTATTTCGATGCCGATTTCACCGGCCCGTATCCCGACGTACCGCCCTATGACCTGGCGGAACTGGATCGCATCTATCCGGAGGCCTCCGGCCGGTGCAAGGTAGACACAGAGTTCGCGGAGCGCGCCAAGCAAGCCACTGCGGAACTGCAGACCGGTCGTCCTGGCTACCGTGCCCTGTGGCAGCACATCCGGGCCATTTCCGTGGCGGATTTGCGGCGCAACTACGACCGGTTGGACGCCACCTTTGATCTGTGGTATGGCGAGAGCGATGCCGCCCCCTACGTCCAGCCCGCCCTGCAACTTTTGCGGGACAAGGGGCTGCTGGTGGAGTCCGAAGGAGCCATGATTGTGGACGTATCCCGTCCGGAAGATACCGAGCCCATGCCGCCCATCCTGTTGGTTAAGTCCAACGGCAGCGACATTTATGGCTCCACCGACCTCGCCACCATTTACCAGCGGGAACAGGATTTTCACCCGGACGAGATGTGGTACATGGTGGATACCCGCCAGACGCTACACTTCAAACAGGTCTTCCGCTGTGCCCGTCTGGGCGGCATCGCATCGCCGGAAACGGCGTTCCATCATGTCAACAACGGCACCATCAACGGCAGCGACGGGAAGCCTTTTAAGACCCGTGCAGGCGGCGTGATGCGCCTGAGCACCCTCATCGATATGGCCGTAGAGGCCGCCTACGAAAAGACCGGCAGCGGCGAGGTGCAACTCAGCGAGGAAACCCGCCGCCAGGTGGCGGAAACCGTGGGTGTAGCCGCCCTGAAGGTGGGCGACCTGGTCAATCACCGGGCCCGGGACTACATCTTTGATACCGAACGCTTTTTGCAGAGCGAGGGCAAGACCGGTCCCTACCTGCAATACTGTGCCGTCCGCATCCAGTCGGTGCTAAAAAAAGCACCGGAGGGCACGTATACCTCCTTACAGAACCCGGCCAGCGACACGGAGCGCGACTTGATGCTATGCCTGCAACGGGTAGGGGATACCTTGCTGCGCACCCACGAGGAAAAGGCCCCCAACATCCTGTGCGAAATGCTGTTCGACATCGCGGGATTGTTCAACCGGTTCTATGGCGAGACCCGGATTCTTTCCTGCGCGGATGAAGCCCAGCGCGCCTCGTGGCTGACCTTGCTGACGCTGACCTTGCGGATGCTGAACCTGCTATTGGATCTGCTGGGCATTCAGGTGCCCGAGAACATGTAATACTACATCCAAATAGATGTACGCCGAGATCCAGCGGATATTTAACCGGCAGGCGTTGTCGCGCCTCGGTCAACGTAGCTGCCGGCTACGTCTCCCTCGGGCTCCTAGCCAGCCGATAAAATCTCTCGCTAGCTCTTCGGCGAAATCTAATTGGAATTAGGGCGTGTTTCAAAAGGGGAGGAAATGCAAGTTCCAAGGATTTTGCGCCAGATCAAGGAGTCGGAACGCGGCGTACTGGAGGTACGCCAAGTGCAGAAC
>JAVBUS010000149.1:0-4501 GCA_031555125.1 Eubacteriales bacterium
CCCCCTTCACTCATCCCCAAATCGGAAAACCTACTTTGTTGATGGTCTGGGCGGCCTCACCCGCACGGTGAGACCGCTCCATTTTTATACTTGGGCGTGTTTCAAAAACGAAAAGATCCCTGTGGACGACTGACCGATTTACGCTCTGTTGCCCTAGAAGCCCGAACAGCAATGCCGACGGAGCCGCAACAGCGCCGGACGACAAAAGATCCGCGAGATATGTATCAGATCATATGAGGCGTAGTATGAAATGGTCCGCATTGTTATGCGCTATTCCGCATGGCCCGCGGTTCGTTTCTCAGCCGTACTGAGCGATTCCCTCGTTGCTGTCCCTTCACGGGCGCTCTCCATCTTTCCTTTATCCGTGTTCTATTGTATCAGTGCCCTGCATATCTTATCTGCAGGGCACTTTTCGCGCATCTTTTCCTTACCCGTGAAACTGCTCCCGCAGGATCGCATACAGTTCCACGTCCACATACCGGCCCTTGTTGTATAGGCGTCCGCGCAGCGTGCCTTCGTGCCGCATGCCCACCTTCTCCATCACGCGCCCGGAGGCGGGGTTGTTGCACTCGTGCTGCGCCTCGATCCGGTGCACACCCATCACCTCGAACCCAAACCGCAACACCTCTTTGAGCGCTTCGCTCATGATGCCCTGGTTCCAGTAGCCACGGGACAAGGAATAGCCCACTTCCGCAGAGTTGTGATCGTGATTCCACCACATAAAGCCGATGGTACCGATCATTTTTTGCTGTGGCTTGAACACGATCCCCCAGCTGCTGGGCTGATCCCCGCGATACTGGCGCTGCAAAAAACGCACGTACATCCGTGCGTCGGCCTCGCTGCGATACGCCTCCCACAGCACGTGGCGCGCCACTTCGGGATCGCTGCCGTACTCGTATAAATCCGGCGCGTCGGTCATGGCCACCTTGCGCAGTTGCAGCCTCGGGGTCTCTAAGGTTGGCATGCGGGAAAAAATCTGCCCGTATGCGTTAAACATGCAAACCCTCCCTGTCGGGCATGGGCGCCACGTGGGCGCTACCGTGAGGTACTACCGGGGCCACCGGGCGGCGCATGTGCTCCCCCGCACCGGAAAACAACAGCCACGCTCCCAATACCACCAATAGGATCATCATCACGAGAAACACGCGAAAGGCCTTTTGCACCGCGGCTTCCCCCTTTCCTGTGCCTGCGTGCCCCGCATCGGGTCTTCGCAAGCCTATCATGCACGATCCGTGCGCAACTTACCAATCATCTTCAAAAGGGATGGTCAATATGGGCTGGTCTTCATCGTATGTCAGGGAGGGGTCATCAGCATACAGGATGGCCTCCTGGCCTTCGTCCGCCAGTATCAGCGGCTCGTCCGGCTCTGCCTCCACGCCCTCGGGCAGGACAAAAGATCCAACCTCTAACACCGCATTCAAGGCTTCCACGGCGGCATCTTCCCGGACGCCCACCGCTTCGCCGGGCAACAACGCGCCCCAGCCGGGCATGGCTTCCTTCCGGTATCCATCGCAGCATACCCCCAGGGCCAGGGCCTCGCCGACATTGGTCAGTTTGCCCTCCGCCAAGCGCAGGGTCGTCATAGGCGCCAGGGGCAAGGCCGCGGACAGAGCATGCAACCCCACGCACAGCAGCGTATCGGAGCGATCCATCAGCACGCCCTTGCGATACGCCTCGATACGGAGCAGCGACACGCTCTCCTGCTCCGGCAGCACCACATGGAGCCTGCCCACCGCCGCCGTCCGGCAAGGGGCTTCCCAGATATCCTCCACCAGCAGTTTGCCATCGATCGTGTGGACCGTGGCGTTGATCTTTAGGCTGCGCTCCGGATCCGTGTGTTCCGGGACCACCAACAACTGGATGGTGGCCTCCATCCGGGCACCCACCCAGTAGGACGCGCGATCCAACTGGACGCATACATGGATCGGCGCGTTGGCGCTGCGCAAACCGTAGTATGCCGGTCGTTTGGTCCCGTCCCGGTCGATGATGGCATCGGAGGCGAAGGGATCCGCCACCTGGCCCGCGCTGCCACCAAAAAAGCCTGCCGCGTTGCGCCACCTGGCCCGCTCGGCCAGGTACCGCAGTTGCTCGGCCTGCAGGTAGCGGCCCAGCAGCGACGCCTGTTCCAGCGTCCCGGCCACACCCCGACCAAACCAGCGGGCCGCCTCCTCCTGTTCCAAGTAGGTGGAGGAACCGCCCCGATCATCCCACAGGGCGCCTTGACGGGGCCACAGCAACGGGTTGCCATACAGATCCCGTAAAGCCCGTGGATGTTGCAGCGCCGTGCATCGCACCACCCGGATCAGCGCATCGTCATCATTGCCGTATCGTGGCAGCATCTCCGGCCCGGGATACCACATGGGGCCGGCCACATTGAAGCACTGCCGCTGGGCCAAGTCCTTCCACGCCGGATAAGGGGTGTCCCCGCCCGGCGTCAACCCCACAAAGGGGCGATCGTCCCCCAGGGCCAACAGGGACGCGGCGATGGTCTCCTCGGTCTCAGCCTCGTCCCGTGGCATGCTCCGATCCATTGTATGCGCATCCAATCCCCACTGTACAACGCAGGCACGATGTGCCAGACGGCGTACCACGGCCATGGTCGTACAGTCTCCCTCACGCAGGGCCTGCCATACCATCATGCCCCGCCGATCACACAGGTCATAGAAGCGCTCCTCCTGGGGCTCCAGCACGTACAAGCAATTGATCCGGGCCCGTTCCAGGGCCGCAAACTGCCCCCGGAGCCAGGCGGAATCGTAAGGATACCAAGCCGGTGCCGCCCACGTCACGCCCCGCAGCCGCACGCCCTGGCCATTGATGCCCACCACACATTCCGGAAACTTTGCCCATATCCGGGCCCGGTCAATGTCCGCCATGGCAACGCGGCGAAAGGCCACATCACAGCCCGCCGAGAGCTTCAGCACCGTCAGCTTGACCGTGTACAACTCGTTGGCGGTGCCCAGCTTCCATCCATGGGCACCATCGATGGCCAATGTATGCGAAAACACCGCCGGATCCGCACCAACCTCCTCGTCAAAGGAGAGCATGCCCACCGGCATAGCGCCGAAGGCCACCGCATACCGAAAGGTATAGCGCCCCGGTGCAAAGGACGTAACCCGGGCGGTGGCCACCAAGGCGCTCTGCCGCCAATCGGCGCGGACGCAAAGCCGCGTCACCATCACCTGCTCCACTTCCCGCAGCCACACGCCCATCCGGATCCCAGGCAATCGTGACGTCCCCGTGTGCTGGGGCGGCGAAAACCGCACGGCCACCGGTAATTCTTCCCATTCCGGATTCATGTGCTCGGTGATCTCCACGGTCAGGGTCTCATCCTCACTGTGCTCGAACCGTGCCACCACGGTTTCGTCCACGTACACCGCGCCGCTGCCACACAGCCCCTGGATTTCCAGAAACAGGTGGGAGGCAAGGGGCCCCGCCAGCGGCAAGCTGCACCGCAGCAGCCAGGGACGACGTCCCACCCAGCCATAGGCTTCCTCGTCGATGCGGCAGGACGGATTCACCGCAAGGACCTGGCCCGGGGCCTTCGGCGGCGCAGCCGGATCCTGAATATCCGCGCGGCACACGGCCTCGGCGATGCTGCCGGGGATCAGGCAAGGAATCTCCTCATACCCAGCACCGCCCAGCCGCCACTCCGCTGGAAAAGGTCTCCTTCTCGCCAAAGCCGTTCCTCCTTATATGCGGGCATGCTTGCGACAGCAAAATGTAAAAAGATCGTAAGGAAGTGCATTTTGATGCAACATGTTGTTCGCGTCCTGCGTTTATATAGTAGTCTGATGCAAAAGCGCCTGGGATGCCATCAGCAACCCGGCAATGCTCTTGGCGTCGGTCAACTCCCCACGCATCACGGAGGCCACGGCCTCGGAAAGGGGCATGCGCACCAGGGCCAGAAACTCGTCCGCGTCCGGTTGTGCCTCTCCTTGGGTCAGATCGGTGGCCAGATACAGCGCGATGCGCTCGGTACAAAACCCCGGCGTGGTCCAGATGGTGGTCAAGTGCCGCCAAGTCTGCGCCGTGTACCCGGTTTCCTCCCGCAGTTCCCGCCGGGCACAGACCAAAGGATCCTCACCCAGAGCGTCTACCTTGCCCGCCGGAATCTCCAGCAACACCGAATCGGTGGCCGGTCGCCCCTGCCGCACCAGCGTCACAAAGCCCCGATCGTCCACGGGCACCACGGCGGCAGCGCCACGGTGCACGACGATCTCCCGGTTGGCCTCTTGGCCATTGGGCAGGCGCACGCGCCAATGATCTACATCGATCAGATGGCCCGCAAAACGCGGCGACTTTTCAAGGATCTCTTCCCGCAAGTTCAGGTGATGCATGGTGCTCCCCCCTATCCCCATAACAATACGCCGTGCGCACAGCCCACTCCTGCAACAGGATGTTTCCCGTGCCAACAATTCCTACGCGCTGGGCGCATTGACAAGCATCACACACTGCCGTACAATGAATTCGTCATCTTCCGTAACAAAAATGTGATCTCGTT
>JAVBUS010000216.1:0-3211 GCA_031555125.1 Eubacteriales bacterium
CAGATGCTGGATAGCGGCCGGGACGTGCTGTTGGAGATCGACGCCCAGGGGGCCCGCAACGTGGCGGCGGCTATGCCCGACTGCGTGACGGTGTTCATCCTGCCCCCCTCTTATGAGGAGTTGCGCAGGCGGTTGCACACCCGCAACACCGACCAGGAAACCGAGATCAACCGCCGCCTGGGCAACGCCAAGGGGGAGATTGATCAAGTGTCTCGTTATCAGTATGCCATCATCAACGATACCGTGGAGAATGCCATGGCGCAGCTGAGCGCCATCGTACGGGCCGAGCGCCAGCGGACGACACGGTTTATCCCGGAGATCCTGTAATCAACCAATAAGGAGGACGAACCTATGCCTATGACCAAGCCCCCCATCGGAGAACTGCTGGAGAAAGCGGATTGCCGCTACACCCTGGTGGTGGAGGTCTCCAAACGCGCCCGTCAGTTGGTGAGCGGCGTACAGCCCCTTATCGACACGAAGGAAGTCAAGTCGGTATGTGTGGCGGTGGAAGAAGTGAACCGCGGATTGATCGCCTATGACCGGCCTGCCAACGCGGAGGAGTGAACACAGACATGCTTGCCGGGAAGACCGTCGTCCTGGGCATCACAGGGGGAATCGCCGCCTACAAAGCGGCGGAGCTCACCAGCCGCCTGATCAAGGCGGGGGCCCAGGTTTATGTGGTGATGACGGCCCACGCCTGCCAGTTCATCCAACCCCTGACACTGGAGACGCTGTCGGGCCATCCGGTGGCCCGGGATCTGTTTGAGCGTCCGGCCACCTGGGAGGTGGAGCACATCGCCTTGGCCAAGCGGCCGGATCTGTTTGTGATTGCCCCCGCCACCGCCAATGTGTTAGCCAAGATGGCCCACGGCATCGCCGACGATATGCTGACCTCCACGGTGCTGGCCACCCGTGCCCCGGTGTTAGTGGCTCCGGCCATGAACACTGGCATGTGGCAGCATCCCGCTACCCAGGCCAACATGGCCCTGCTGACCGCCCGGGGCGTAGAGGCCGTGCTGCCGGAGAGTGGGCGGCTGGCCTGCGGCGACGAGGGAGAGGGACGCTTGGCCCAGGTGGAGGTCATTCTGGAGCGCATTGTCGCCTGCTTGTCCACGGCCCAGGATTTGACCGGTAAGCGGTTGTTGGTGACCGCCGGGCCTACCCGGGAGGCGCTGGACCCCGTGCGCTATCTGTCCAACCGTTCCTCCTGCAAGATGGGGTACGCCATCGCAAAGGCGGCGCGGGAACGGGGCGCTCAGGTGACGCTGCTTACTGGCCCAGTGGCCTTGACGGCACCCGCCGGGGTGACCGTGCAGCCCTTTGAGACCACCCAGCAGCTTTACGACGCCATGATGGTCCTGGCCCCGGACCAAGACATCATCATCCAGGCCGCCGCGCCCGGAGATTACCGTGCCGAGGCCGTGGCGCCGCAAAAGATCAAGAAGCAGGGCGAAGACGGACTGACGCTGCACCTGGTGCCCAACCCGGACGTGGCAGCGGCCGTCGGTGCACAAAAGCGCCCCGGACAGGTATTGGTGGCCTTCGCCGCCGAGACCCAGCGCGTTACCGAGCACGCGCAGGAGAAACTGCGGAAGAAAAACGTGGATCTGATGGTGGCAAACGATGTGACGCAGTCTGGCGCAGGCTTTGACGTGGATACCAACATTGCTGCGTTGATCACCCGTGATGCCGTGACGGAATTGCCCCGGATGACCAAACTTGCCCTGGCGCACAAGATATTGGACGCCATTTTATAGCGGTACAAGCGGGCGGGAAGCCTGCTTTTTTTGTCATACTACTCCTCATTTGGTTGGACGTAGACTTGCCGGATCATTTGCCATCCGGTGTTGTCGCGCCTCGGTCGGCATAGCTGCCGGCTACGCCGCCTTCGGGCTCTTGGCAAGTGAAAAGCCCTGGCGATCAAATGCGCGAAATCAAGCGAGGACTAGCATAAGGAGAGCGCATATGGAATTTGTACATTGCAACAGCAACGATAAGGCGTATCAACGGGGGCTAAACCAGTTGCTAAGCACGGTGTTCCAGGATTTTTCTTTTTGGCTGGATCAGGATCTGTGGGATCAGCGGTACGAAAGTTTCGCCATCGTGGAAGACGGCCTGTTCGTGGCCAACATCTGCGTGTTTCATACCGACATCCTGTGCCGTGGCCAGCGGCGAAGGGCTTTATCCCTGGGGGCCGTGTGCACCCTTCCGGCTTATCGGGGCAGGGGATACAGCCGCGCGTTAATGGAGCGCATACTGGCGCAATACCCACAGACACCCATGTACCTGTCCGCCAATCCGTCGGTGTTGGCGTTTTACCCTCGCTTCGGTTTTCGCCGGGTGACTGAGATGCTGCCGGCGCTGTCACAGTGCATCGACAATGATGTCTCGGCCTGTAAGCTGGCCTACGGCGATCCCCGGATTTGGGCCCATGTCCGGGACCGCGTCAACTTTTCCCCCACCCTGGATTGCGCCAACACCGATACCGTGACCATGTTTGACATTGCCCAGGGCGATCTGGCGGACAGCATCTATGCCCTGCCGGAGGTATCGGCCTTGGTGGTGGGCCGGCAACAGGATGCCCGGCTCCACCTGGCGGCAGTGTTTGCTACGAAGCCCCTGACCTGGGACATACTGCTGCCCTGGCTGCCCTTCCGGGGCGTGGAACGGGTGACCTTTGGGTTCATGCCCGATGCCCTAGGGGCCCCTTTCACGCTGGAGGAGGAGCCTGACCAGGAGCTGATTTTCGTGCGGGGAGAGCCCTGGGATCTGGCCCAGTGGAAGTTCCCGGAACTGTCTTGGACCTGATGGCCCTGATGGCACGAAACTTCGTGGCAGCTACCCCTTGTGGTGCTTCCACGGAAAAGGTATAATATATTGTTGAGACAAGGGGACGGAAAGGGGGTTGCAGGTGGGGTATTGTGAGGTCATTGTGGAGATTGCCAGCGAGCAAGTGGATCGCGTGTTCACCTACCGCATTCCGCCGGATCTGTCCCTGGAACCGGGCATGCGGGTGATGGTGCCCTTCGGCCCCCGCAAGGTGGAAGGCTACGTGATCCGGCTGATGCCCACCTGCGACTTGCCGGAATCCCGGATCAAGGACGTACTGCGGGCCTTGGAGGCGTATCCAGTGTTGTTGCCCCAGATGATGGACCTGGCGGTATGGGTGCGCGAGCAGGCGCACTGCCCCCTGGTGGAGACCCTGCGCCTG
>JAVBUS010000179.1:0-2941 GCA_031555125.1 Eubacteriales bacterium
AAAGCGCATACAGCCAAAGCCCAGGACGGATAGCTTGTCGCCGCTTTTGGGATCGAGGCGATACTGCATTGCAACCTCCTGAATGGTTTATCCTCCCATTGTAGGCACAAATGCAAAGAGCGTCAAGGATTGGTTTACATAACGTTCTGCCAGGTGGGGATTTCGTTGACAGGCAGATGCCGCAGGGCCAGTTCCAGCACGGCGGCATACCGCAGGGCATCGACTTTCGCCTGACTGCCTATGCTGGTTTGCGTGGCGGCCAACTGAAACTCTACCCGGTCGCACAGGGAATGGGGCAAAATCAGTTGCAACAGGTGCACGGACCGATCCCAATCCTCATGAAGGATCTCCGCTTGGGCAGCGGCTTCCTCCCAATCCTCTTGCAATACCGCCAATCGGCTCTGTTCGAGCAGGCCTAGCAGGGAACGGGAAACCCCCTGGGTAAAGGACAGGGACCACCAGCCTAAAGCTACCACTGCGCAGGAGACCACCGCGCAGATCCAGCGCTTCAACCGCACGCTTACCAGCTCACTTTCTCCGGCGCCAGGGCCGGTACGATGTACAGTTTGCCTTGGGGGCCTGCGCCTTGCACAAACAAACGCCCCTGGGTATCCAGGGAGCATAGAAACACCTCTTGAGCGGCGCTGTAGCCTAAGGGAGCCAGCTGTTTCAGCAGCCACTTGTCATCCAAGCCGCCCAGGGCCAGGTTCTGCGTCTGTAGCCGCCCATCCAGTACCAGCGTCAGGGGCACCCCCTCGTACGCGCCGGGCAGGTCCATGTCTGCAGGGCAAAGGGGGCGCTTGTCGCCACGGGGGAATACGCTGAGGGCGCCGTTGGTCTCCAGCACGGCGGTGCCTACATCGGCGGGATTGAGCACGCCGCAGTGGCGCACCGCCTCCATCAGATCGTTGAGGTCGTAGCATAAGCGTTCCAGCTCTGCGGCCTGGATCTTGCCGTTGCTGATCAGCACGCTGGGGGTGCCGCAAAGCCAGCCGCGGAAGCGCTCGAATCGCATGTTCAGTAGCGCCAGTAGGCTGTGTAGCAATAAGAGCGCCAAAATGGACAAGACGCCATAGAGTAGCGGGGCGCCGGTGTCGCCCATGGGCGAGGCGGCCAGATCGGCGATGAGTAAGGTGATGACCAGCTCAAAGGGTTGTAATTGTGCCAACTGGCGCTTGCCCATACACCGGACCACCACCACGATGAGCACAAACAGCAAGACCGTGCGCAAAAAAACGGTAAACAAAAAACCCCTCCTTGCTACTTGAAAATAGCATGTCGGGGAAACGGGATTTTATACGGGCTACAGCGTGGCCAAATCCCGGAGCATGCCGTCCAGCGCCGTCAGAAAGGCGCGATGCACCGGGATCGCCCACAAGATGTCGAAGGCGGCGCGTACCGTGGCGACAAAGGCGGGGGAGAGCCCCTGCAGACCGTGCGGCATCAGCGGGCACATGGACCAGGCGCGGATATCCGGCCATACGGTGAGCTCCTCACCATGGCAGCGGGCGATTAGGGGGAAAATGCGGCAGGCCAGTGGCCGATCTTCCCGGGGACAGGTGCCCTTGCAGACCAGGAGCGGTACCGCCTGCCCCGCTACGGCAAAGTCCGTGGGCACGATCTTGGCCCAGCACAGGTCCGACGGATACAGCGCGGACTCGCCGGGGAACAGGTACATGCCCCCCTCGCCGTCGACATCGGGGCGACAGCATGCAGCGCCGCAGTGACGGCCACAATCTCCCTGCAGAGGGGTAACGGCAGTCAAGAGTGCTCGGGCTGTGTTGAGGGCTGCCATTGCGTCGTTGTCAGAACGGTAGGGCTGGGTCATGGTACGCCTCCCATCGCAAAGTGAATACCGTGAGTGTAGAGGCATGGGCGCGACTTGTCAACCCTGCGGCAGTGGGGTATAATGGACAAAACCAAGGTGGGGGTGACGCGGGTGCGGATGCGGATCGCCGGGTGCGATGCGGAGCAGCATATGGGTACGGGCCGGGGCGGAGCGCTGTGGCATGCCGCGTTGCCGGACTGCGCGGAGGCGCTGCTGGCCCAGTACGCGGGCAAGGTGCAGGTGGTGTACATCGACCCGCCCTTTTGTACCGGTCAAAGCTTTGAGATGCGCATGCGCGTGGGGGAGGCAGGCTGGCGCAGCGGCAAGCAACGCTTGGTGTTGCCCGCCTATGAGGATGCTTGGAACCAGGAGGAGGCGTACCTGGCCCAGCTGCGGGGCATTCTGACCACCGCCCATCGTCTGCTCCGGGCCGACGGCACGTTGTTCTTGCACGTGGACACCAGGATGACGGCTCCGCTTAGGCTGCTGCTGGACGATATCTTCGGCGCCCAGAACTTCTTAAACGAGATCATCTGGGCCTACCAGAGCGGCGGCCGGGCCATGCGCCACTTTAGCCGCAAGCACGACGTCATCTTTTTTTACAGCAAGAGCAAGCGCTACTTTTTCAACATGACGGCCATTCCCGTATCCCGCAAGGAGCAGCGCAGCAATCACATGAAGCGCGCTGTGGACCGGGAGGGACGCGCCTACTGCGCCATCCAGTCCGGTGGTAAGGAATATCGCTACTATGACGATGACCCCACCTATCCGGGGGATGTATGGCAGGATGTGTCCCACTTGCAGCAAAAGGATCCGCAGCGCACCGGTTACGACACGCAAAAGCCCATCGCCCTGCTGGAGCGGATCATCAAGTGCTCCACCCGCCCCGGGGATTTGGTGGCGGATCTTTGCTTTGGCTCCGGCACCACCCTGGTGGCGGCGGCCCAGTTGGATCGCGGATTTCTGGGTGTGGACAAGGGCGTCATGGCCCATGCGGTGGCGCGAAAGCGACTGCTATCCTTTGCTGTGACGCATCAGGGGCAAACCGCTTCCCAGGGTATGACGGTGGAGGCAGAACTGCTGCCGGCTATCGGCTTTTACGAGGTGCGCCTG
>JAVBUS010000148.1:0-4206 GCA_031555125.1 Eubacteriales bacterium
TGCAAAAGCACTTTTTGTGCGGCACCGGCACCACAGCCACCATGATCACCGCAAAAACCGGCCTTCCGGTCCGTGCCTACAACAGCGGACCCCTGGGCGGTGATCAGCAAATCGGCGCGAAGATCGTGGAAGCCGCCATCGACTTTGTCATATTCTTCTCTGATCCGCTGTGCGCACAGCCCCACGATCCCGACGTAAAGGCACTGCTCCGCATCGCCGGGGTGTACGATATCCCCATTGCCACCAACCGAGCCTCCGCAGACTTTATGATCACCTCGCCGCTGATGGATCAGGAGTACGATCACGATGTGATCAACTATCAGCGCACCATTAAGGAGCGCAGCGAGGCCCTGTGACTCGCCTTAGGAACCGGTGGAGCGGTACTTGTACAGCCCCAGCCGCCACAGGCCGTAGCTAGGGACAAGAAAGAGCAGTCCGAGCAGCGGCGCCAGCATGTGCAGCGGATCCTCCGTCCTGCCGATCACGAACAGCAGCGGATAATATTGCACCGTGGCAAGCGGAATACAAAAGGTGAGCACCTTGAGCACCGTGTTGCCATAGATGGACAAGGGGTAGCGCCCAAATTGACGCCCGCCATAAGTGAATAGGTTGAGAAACTCCAACCCTTCCACCGTGAAAAAGGAACAGGCGGCAAACACCAGAAACAGGCCAAAGAACAAGGCGCTGCCGCACAGGATCATCAGCGCCAGAGTCAAGCACCTTTCCCCCGTCCACGTCACGCCGCTATGCCCCATGGCATAGATCAGCACCAGCACCGCCTGGATCAGCAAGCCCATCCGGGTGAAATCCACCTTTGGCACCAGCACTTGCAAGATGGCGCTTCTGGGACGCGCCAGGGCTCGATCAAACTCTCCGTTGCTCAGCATCCGCGGGAAGGTTGCGAACCCACCGCCCACCATCTCACCCAGGGCAAAGGACATCATCACCACCGCGAAGCACAATAACGTCTGGCCGTACGTGAACCCTTCCACATCGTGGATCTGTGCAAATAAAAAGCGGATGCCGAAGGCCGTGGTGAAGGCGGTCATGAACTGCCCCACCGTCGACAACAGCAAGGATACCCGATACTGCATTTGACCCTGCATGTGCACCGCAAATAGATGCGCATAGAACCTCATATCATCCCCCCTGTACCACCACTTTTTGCAGGGCTCGACGCATCATGAGCCGACCGGTAAAAAAGAGCACCGTCAGCCAGGCCACCTGAAGCCCCATGCCCCACCATGCGTCGTTCCCCGCAATGTTCCCGCTATAGATGCGCAACGGCATGTTCTGCATCGCCGCGAAGGGTAGCCACCGGATCACGGCCTGCATCGTTGCCGGAAAGAAGGGCAGCGGAATGACGCCGCCCGACAAAAACAGCGTCACCGCCGTCACGATGATCCTAACGCCCCGTTGGGAGATGATGTAGAACAGCGAGATATACATCAGCATGGCCAAGGCCACTACCACCCCCAGGGCCAGCACCGTAGAGAGCAAAAACGCCAGCATCTGCCCCACGCCGGGCGGCAGGAGCAACCGATAGGGTCCCGGCAACAGCATAGCAACCAGCAATGCAGGCAAGCAGTGCATGACCGTGAACGCAACGCGGCTGGCCGCGGACTGGGCGAACCATCGCCCATACAGCGATGCGGGGCGCACCAACTCGTAGGCGATGGCGCCACTCTCGATGGCCGAATAGATATCCCCATCCCCAAAGACCACAGAAAAGAGCACTAACATCACTTGCTGCATCCACACATAAGAAACTAACTGGGAAAAGGGCATGGGAAAAGCCGCGGCGTTTCCACGATAAAACGCCGCAAAAGCCAGAATCTCCATCAAGCCCCAAGCAACCCTGGCAGCAATGTGGGCAAAAGCCACACCCCGGTACTGCATGGATTGGACGAATCGCATGCGAAACATGGACAGGTATAAGCGCATGGATCTGCTCCTTTGCGGTTCTGGGTGTACACTATGACGTGCGGGATGTTCGGGCGGATGCAAGGGCATACCCTCTGCTAAGGAATCATTGCGAATCATCACCGGCGGAGAGTACGGGTAGGAATCGGCCTTTTCAGTTGGCGGATTCGTGCTTGCCCAAGTATAGCACACTGCTCCTGCCTTCGTGAAGCAAGAAAGCAGCGACACAAGCTTGTCTCGTATCGCTGCTCAGACCATCAACAAAGTAGGTTTTCCGATTTGGGGATGAATGAAGGGGCCCCTCGGCCCCTTCAAATTGAGATCGTATCGGCCGGCTTTGCCGGTCGGGCGGGGAGTTTTCCGTTAGGAAAACATACCCACCATCACGAGCAAAGCGAGTCACGGCGCAAGCCGTGCATTCGAACGAAATGCATCCTGCATTTCCTTCGAGGGCGTCGACTTTGTCGATGCCCTGAGCAGCGACACGAGCTTGGTCTCGTATCGCTGCTTTGCGCGTTGTAACCGCTTATATTACTTCGCGCCGGCGGCTTCCATTGCCTTGGTATAAATCTCCATGTAGCGCACGAGCCCCATGTTTTCGTAGCCCTTTACATACTCGTCCCAGTCGGTGTCCAGGTTCTTTTGACCGGAGATAAAGTAGGCGCGCCACTCCTTGTTGTAGTTGTTCAGCTCGGTGAAGATGGTGGACATCTCGCTGGTATCTTCCGCGGTGTAATACTTGGTGAAGGGTGTCCAAATCGTCTCGGGCACGTAGTTGATCAGGCCTTCGGCGCAAGCTACGGATGCAGGCCACGTTTCGCCGCCCTTAAAGAACTCGTTGGTGGCCACGGAGGGATTGGCGCCACCCGCCCACGGCACATAAGGTGCCAGCACTTGCTCAAAGTTCAGTCCATCGGGGTTTTTGAGCACGTTATCGGTTAGGCGCAGACCGCCCGGCGAGTTGGCATCCTTTTCATAAGTCTCACCCTCGACGCCCATGAAGTAGGAGATGATGCCCTCTTCGGAATACCAGTGATCGATCCAGCGGGCCGCAGCCTCGGGGTTTTTGCACTTGTAAGTGATCACGAACTCGCCAATGTCCCGGGACGGCAGCGTATAGTTGCCCCAGTAGTTGTGCCCCTTGGGGCCTTCGAAGGGCTGTTTGTTGCCCACGGCGAATTCCTCGTACTTAGTGCCCGCCACAGGCGAGTTGTTGACCATGCAATAGGTCAGGGCGCGGCCTTCGGCAGCCTTAGCGATCAGCTGTGCAAAGTCCATGGTGAAGATGTCCTGATCTAACAGCTGCTCGGTGTACAGGGTGTTGAAATACCGGAGCATCTCGCGGTATTCCTCAGAACTCCAGGCGAAGGCCAAGGAGCCATCATCCTTAACAAACACGTTGCCATGAGAGCCGCCGCGGTTGTACAGACCAAACGAACCGGAGAACACGCGTACCATGCGCTCAAACTCGGCGCCGGTCAGCGGGATTTCGTCGGCCTTGCCGTTCTCGTTGTAGTCCAGGTTCTTTGCCTTGCGCAGGAACTCCAGCAGGCCTTCCGTGGTGGTAGGCACCGCATCATAGCCCAACTTTTGGATCACATCGGTGTTGAAGAATATCTTTTCGCCCATGCGGATGGACTCGCCGGCCAGGATGTACGGTGCAGCGTAGTACTTGCCGTCGGCTTGCACCATGGCGTCCTTGGCGGTGGGGTACTTTTCGAACCAGGCGTTCAGGTTGGGGGTGTACTCCGCGTAATCCGACAGCGCCAGGAAAACGCCCTCTGAGCCGTACTTGCCCTGATCGGTGGAGGTGACCATCATCTTCATCAGCACCTCGGGCATGTCGCCGGAGTTGAGCATCAAGCTGCGTTGCGTGTCCCGATCCGCAGCCGGGATGTTGGTGAACTTTAGGGTGACGCCAGAAGCTTCCGCGAAATTCTTGAGCACGATGATTTCGTTGAAGTCCACCTGGATCGGCGACTGCCCTACCGCCGCAGTGATCTCGATGGGCTCGGTAGAGATCGGCAGGCCGGTCTTTGCAACCTCTGCCATACCCAGGGAAGGCAACAAGCAAAGCACTGCGACCAGCAGTAGAGACAGGAACCTGTGTTTCATATGGATTTCCTCCTTTATCGTTTCCCGCATCCGGCGGGTAAGGCACGCTGCATTGGGTCTATCCCTTGACGGAGCCCACCATGACCCCCTTGACAAAGAATCGCTGCACAAAGGGATAAAGCGCCAGCATTGGCAAGGACGCCACCACGATGACCGCGTACTTGATCA
>JAVBUS010000080.1:0-2653 GCA_031555125.1 Eubacteriales bacterium
AGTTCCGCCCGCAGTTCTTGTGTCTCCTCCAGCACCTTCTCCAGGTCGTCATTGGCACAGCTCCAGTCAAAGCCCACGTTGGCCGCCTTTTTTTGCACCTTTGCGGCGCGCATGAGGGCAGGCAGGTATTTGGGCACGCCGGCCAGCGCCTCCGCCTGGGTACTTTGCCCCCGTTCCTGCTGTTTTATCTTGTCCCAATTGCGCAGCACGTCCTCGGCGGTATCGCACCGGGCGTCCCCAAAGATGTGGGCGTGGCGGGTGATCATTTTGTGACAGATCGCCGTAGTCACGTCCCCGATGTCAAAGGTGCCATGTTGTAGGCCCACCTGGGCATGAAACACCACTTGCAGCAACACATCCCCCAACTCATCGGCAAGTGCCATAGGATCGCCGCTGTCGATGGCATCCACGGCCTCGTAGGCTTCTTCAATCAGATAGGGCCGCAGGCTCTCGTGGGTCTGTTCCCGATCCCAGGGACAGCCGTTTGGCGCCCGTAGCACTTCCATAATGCGCACCAGGTCCGCAAACCCAAACCTGGCCCGCTGTTGATAATCCACCGCAGGCACCCACAGGGACGCAGTGTGATCGTACACAGGTTGGCGATCCAGGTCCTCTAGGGCGATGGCACGGACGTTGCCGCAGGCTTCTTCGCCGGGCGTCACAAACAGTACCCTGAGCTCCGGCGGATAGCGTTCCAGCAGCCAAAGTTTTGCCTCCCCGGCCACCATGGCGCTATCCAGTTCCGTCAGGCACAGGGCGCACTCCGGCTCGCAAGGCAAATCCTTTGCACCCATCGCGGCCACCACACGATGGGGGCCCATGCCTTGCGCCGCTGCTTGCGTGCGGGCAGCCATAGAAACCCCCGGCAGTATCGCCACCGACGTGCCGCTGGGCAGGGCCGCCAGCAGCGCGGCCACCGTGGCATCCTGCGCCGGATCCGCCACCGCGTAATACAGGGCGCCGCCAGCCGCCAGCCGACACAAGAGCGCGGCGGTGATTCGGTCGGACAGCTCGTCAAAATCCTGGCTGTCTTCGTACAGGGCGTCCAGGGTCTCAAAGGCGATACCCCGCTGCCGCAAGCTGGCCGCTACCCCATGTCGGTCCGTGCGCAAAACCAGGGGGACTGCTTGTTCCAACGTCCGCAGCGCCCCCACCGTCAACAGGTCCGGATGCCCGGGCCCTAATCCGATCACGGTTACACCCGCAGCCTGTACCATGGGCAACCCCTCCAGTCCTTGCCTTTATTGTATCACGCCCGACGGCCGGGGACAAGCGAACACAGCGCGACGCGAAAAAGCCCTCCACGACCGTGTTCGCGGGAGGGCTGTTTCGCATACCGTTGTGCCTTCATTGTTCCATTTGCCTGCCAACGATGCTGGCGGTGGTCTCTGCTACCTTCATCTCGGTATCCCCCATCTTGGCGTTGGGCTCCCGACTGAGCAGCATCACCGCACCGATGGACTCGCCGTCGGCGATGATGGGGCACACTACCTGGGCGGTATAGGGAGCGCTGTCCTCCTCATTGGTGATGGCAAACACCTTGCCGCCGCTGGCCCGGTTGATGGTCATGGCCTGGCGGCCCTGGATGACGTTTTCCAAGTCGCGGCTGATGGGTTTGTCCCATAATTCCTTCTTTGACACGCCAGAAGCTGCCACCACCATATCCCGGTCACAAATACAGGCAATGTGTCCCAGAGAGCGGACCAGCGACTCCGTGTAGTCCTTAGCAAAGGATGATATTTCGCCAATGGGAGAGTATTTCTTGAGGATGACCTCGCCATCTCGGTCGGTGTAAATCTCCAGCGGATCGCCTTCGCGGATTCGCAGCGTGCGCCGTATCTCCTTTGGTATGACCACTCTACCCAGTTCGTCGATCCTACGGACAATCCCTGTCGCTCTCAAAGCAGACGCCCTCCTTGCAATGAGTTGACGTAAACAGCCAACTTTGACCCTAGTATGAACGACCTGGGCACGTTTTATCCGACGATTCGACAGGGGTGCGCACATTTTGTAAAAAGCGGACTGCGTGCCAAATACCCCCGACAAAAACAATACTATTCATTCAAAAAATCACCGCCGGCATGCAGAAAAGGCAGCCAATCGCAACGCGCCTGCCTTTCTACATTATATGCTTTTCTGCTATGTCCACCGTGGCGGCACGCGCGGACAGCGCTGCAGCGCCTTCGCCGCCCGTGCCTCTACATAGCAACCGCACAGACGGCACAGGCCGCCATACAGCGCGTCGCAAGCCGCGCAGCACGCCAGCCGCTGCCCATACAAGCCGTCCTCCACCCGCTGTTCTGCAGGGATGGAGGCCACATATTCCCACAGGATTTGCAGCAACGCGCTCTCCTCGGGCATATCTTTGACCAAGCAGCCGGGGCAGAGCGGTGTGCCCGCCCGCTGGGTCACCGCAGTTTCCAGGCCAGATCGGCCACAAAGAGCTGCTGCTTTAGGGCCGAGACCGTGGTCTCCTTGCCGATGTGCACATACTCGATGCCCATGATCTCCGCCCAGTCTTCCATCATCTGGGCCGTCACATCATAACTGAACACCGTGTGGTGGGCACCGCCTGCCAGAATCCAGCACTCCGCGCCGGTGGAAAAGTCGGGATAGGCCTTCCACATCACCCGGGCGGTGGGCAGATTGGGCA
>JAVBUS010000120.1:0-5597 GCA_031555125.1 Eubacteriales bacterium
TCAGCGACCTGCCGAACGGCTTGGGTCATGGCGGCCACAGGCTTGGTGACCCCTCGGGCCACCAGGTACGCCAGCGCACTGGAGATCATGATGAGCAGCACCGTCCACAGCAGTAACAGCTGTAGCGCGTTGCTGGTCACGTTGCCCACCACGTCGCTGAGGGAGATGTCGCAGCTGATGTACCATCCTGCTTGAGGGATCGGCGCGATGACCGCCATGCGACCGCGCGAACCGCTGCCGTAGCGGATCACTGCCCCCGCATCCGCCTGGGCGAAAAAGTCGACGTAGCTGTCTTTGCTGGTGGGTACGCTGTCATAGAAGGCCTGCTTATCCGCGGACCTCAGGCGGTAGCGGGATTGCCCATAGCCGATGCTGTCGCCGATCCAACGGGGCAGAACGGATTGCTGAAAGTTGACCAACAGCACAGGGCGTTCCGCATGGCTGGGCAGCACCCGCAGCGACGTGTTTTCCACGCTCATAAAATCCAGCTGTCGTACTGCGGAAAACACATGCGCGGAGCGATTGAGCGTGCGCGAATTCGGGTTCGCACGGAAGGAAAAGGCGTTCCGCAGGTCGTACACCGGCAGCCACACCGTGCAATGGTTGGATTCGACTGCGGCCTGATACACCCTGGAGGCGCGAAAGTCCGCCGGCGCAAAACCGGGGGAGTACGCGGCGATCAGGCCACCCAATAAATAGTCCGAGGTGTACAATACGTAGGAGTCGATATCTTCTTGCCGCAGGTAGCGGCCGATGATCTTACTCAGGGTTTGTCCGGACAGGAACATATCCCGCGCTTGGATGGGGTGACCCTGCTGCTTATCGATAAAGAAGGCGGTCATGTAGCTGTCCAGTGCGATCTGGTCTAGGGCGTCATCCACGGTCTTCAGCCGCTGATCGATGCTTTGGGCGGTCTGGCGAAGGGAGGAAAGCGCTTGCTCCCCGGCGCTGCTGACCATGTCGCGCTGGTACAGGCGCATCATGGTCAGCGCCAGCACCGCAATGGCCAAAAAGAGTAGGGCGGCGATCATGACAAATAGCCGCATCCTGAGCGGACGGCGGTACCACCAGACCCACGGGTGCTTCCAAGGCCCGCTCATGGCGTATCTCCTGCCGAAAGCTGGCTTTTCATGTTGCGCCTATAGGTATCCGGCGACAGGCCGTATTGCTTTTTGAAAATGCGGTTGAAGTACGCCGGGTCAGGGAAGCCCACCGCCTGAGCGATGTCGGATACCCGGTCTTCCGAGGATTGCAGGTGCGTCAGTGCCGCTTGCATGCGTAGCGTCTGCAAAAATTGCTTAAAGGGGACACCGGTGCGGTTTTTGATCAGTGCGGATAGATAGTTGGGGCTAAAATAAAAGCGTTCGCCCAACTCGCTAAGCGTCAATGGCTCTGCAAAATGGGCTTGAATGTACGAAATGCAGTGCTGGATATGCACTTCGGTGTGCTCGCTGCGATCCAGATTCTGGGCCAGGATGGCCTCCCGCATCAGGATGTGGAAGCTCTCCACCAAGTGGCGGTAGGTGCGGATTTGCGCGAACAGGGTGGAACCGTCGGCCCATAGCCGGGCAAACGCTTCTTGGGGGAGTCGGTTTTCGATGCCGGCCAGCATGCTCTGATAAAGCTGATACATGTGGCGCACCAGCTTATCCGGCAACAGGCGCATAGGCGCATCCACATAGGCGAACATGTCGCTCAGCAGTTCCTGCAGACCTTCCGGAGATGCTTCTTTGAGCTTTTCCGGCAGCAACTGCTGTTCGTACCGAAACATGTAGGGGAAGCTTTTGCCGGCGGCAGCCTGGACGGTTTCATAGGGGATATGGCGCGGGTAGGGCTCGTAAAAGGCGAAACTCGCAGCAAACTGTGCCTGCTTATGGGCAAGCTCTGCATCCGGCCCCAGGCGCGGAACATAGCTGGAGGTACCCACATAGGCGCCCGCAGGCAAGGTAGGCAGGTGCGCCTTGAGCAAGTCGTTAAGCCATGAAGCGGACGCCGCCGGGGAGCAGGGACAGGGCAGGACGCCCATGGCTACAGGGGTATCCTCTGCGGGGGAACAGTAGTATATATCTGTGCTTAGTTTGGAAAGCCACGTTCTGAGTTGCTGGCAACGCTCCCGGGCGTCCTCGGCGATGCCGGAGTCGACTTCCTCCTCCGGCTGCCGGACATGGAGCACGTAGCCCCCGCTGTTCACGGGTGCAAAGCGGGCCAGCTCGGCCGCCTCTTCCGGTGTCAGCGGGCGCGACAGCCAAGCCAGGAGCCGCTGCTCCCGCCATGCTTCCGTGGTCACGTCCAGATGTGCATGGGCCCGTTGCGTGATCTGGCGCTGGGTCACGTTTTGAGACAGACGCCTCAGCGTCTCGTCTACCTGGGCGGCGGTATAAGGTTTGAGCAGATATTCCACCGCCCCCAGCCGCAAGGCCTGAGCGGCATACTGAAAGTCCTCGTACGCGCTGACGTAGCCGATGACCACGTGCGGATACAGTGCCCGCAAGCGCTCGCCCAGCGCAAAGCCGTCTACGGTGGGCATGCGGATATCGCTAAGCACCGCATCCAGCGCCTCCTGCTGGGCCGTATCCAGTGCCTCCTGACCGTTGGCGGCCTCCAGCACGACCCAATCCGGACGCAAGCGGCGTACCAGCGCGGCCAACCCTCTGCGCTGTCTGGGTTCGTCGTCCACGATCAGGATTTGCAGCATTCGAAGTCCCCCTTCAGTTTATGAATCGGCGCGGCTTAGCACGATCCGCTGATCCTCCGCGGTGGCGGATAGCTGCCGTGCGTTCCGCATTCCCGCCGCGTCCAGCAGGTCGGCGGGCACTTGCAATCTGCCCCGAGCGTCCATGAGCACATAATCCCGGCGCGCCGCCGCAAAAGCTTCCTCCAGCGAGACATCCTGGCCATCGGTACGCACACTCTCTTGCGCCACTCGGCCATCCCGCAGCGACACCGTGCGCTCCACCGCGTTGGCGATGCGCGGGTCGTGGGTGACCAACAGCACCGTCAGCCCCAGCTCGTCCCGCAGCTGGCGCAGTAGTGCCAGGATGCCGCTGGCAGTGGCGGTGTCCACCGCGCCGGTGGGCTCGTCGGCCAGCAAGATCCGGGGACGGTTGGCCAACGACACGGCGATGGCCACGCGCTGTTGCTGTCCGCCGGACATCTGCATGGGCTTGCCGTGGATCAGATCGCCCAGGTTCACCAGTTCCAGCAAACGCTTGGCCCAGGCCTTGTCCACCCGGCCCAGTACCCGCATGGCCAATTCCACATTCTGCAGTGCGGACAGATAGGGGATCAGGTTGCGGGCGGGGTTTTGCCATACGAAACCCACGGTCTGTTGGCGGTAACGGTTCAGTCCGCGCTTGGTCAGGGCATTCATGTCAATGCCCGCCACCTCCACCTGCCCGGCGGAGGCCTGATCCAGTCCGCCCAGTAGGTTGAGCAGCGTGGATTTTCCGCTGCCGCTGTTGCCGATGATGGCAGTGATCTCCTGCTCGCGCACCGACAGATCCAGGCCGGTCAACGCCACGACCTCAACGGTCTTGGTGCGGTAGATCTTGATTACTTCCCGCAGGCTGATAAGTGCCGGTGCTTCCTGCATCATCTACCATCCTCCCGTCCTCCAGCGTATAGATGCGATGGGCCCGCTCCATCACGGCGGGATCGTGGGTGGTCAGTACCACGCAGATGTTCTGCTCCTGTGCCAGCTGCACAAACAGATCGATGATCTCCCGGCCCATGCGGGTATCCAGGGAGGCGGTGGGTTCGTCTGCCAGTAGCAGCGAAGGCTTGCGTACCACGGCCCGGGCGATGGCCACCCGCTGCTGCTCGCCGCCGGACAGCTCCGCCGGGCGGTGTTTCAATCGATCGCCCAGGCCCACAAAGCGCAGCCACTGCTCGCTGCGGGTATGCCGGTCGCCGCTCTGTCCCCCCAGCATTCGCAGGGCCAGTTCCACATTCTCCAGTGCTGATAGAAAGGGGAAGAGCGCCATGGTTTGGAACACCATACCGATTTCCCGCTGCCGTAGACGATCCCGCTGGGTTTGGTTCATCTTGCCCATGGATTGGCCCAGAAAGGTGACGCTGCCGGTGGTCGGAAGATCCAGTCCCGCCAGCAGGTTGAGCAGGGTGGTCTTGCCGCTGCCGCTTCGTCCGCGCAGCACCACCAGTTCCCCGGCGGCGGCTACGAAATCAGCCTGTTGCAGGGCATGTACCTTGCGCTTGCCGCTTTCAAAGACGCGGCTGACCTGGGTGGCTTGAATGATGGGTTCCATGCTCAATCCTCCCCCAGTTTGATGGCCTGTGCCACCTTCATGCCGCGCATCTTGGCGCCTAGGTAGGCCCAGCATAAGACCAGCATGGAGCCCATGATGGCATAGATCATACGGCGATCCGATGCCAGCATGCGTACCCGGAAGGGCGGTGCCTGCTGAGCGCTGTGGGCGTATTCAAACAGGGGAACGAACAGCAGGCTGCCCACATTGCCGATGAACACGCCGACACCCAGGGCTACCAGGCAGGTCAGGCTCTGCTCCACCAGCAGCATGCCGATCAACTGCCACACGGTTAACCCCATGCCGCGCTGCAGGCCGAGCTGTAGCTGGTTTTTGCGCAGGTACATTTGCCAGTACAGGATGAACCCCAATGCACACACGATGCAACTGGCCATAAAGCCCAGGGTCATGACACCGTTGATGGCCAGCCGCATGCTGGCGTTGACTTGGGCCACGCTTTCCTGGGCGAAACTGCGCAGCGCGGTGGGGCGGATGCCGGCAGCGGACATGTCCGCATAGAGCGCCTGCAGACTGGCGCCGGGCGCAGTCTTCAGCCACACGCTGTAGGGTTCGATCCCCAACAGGGCTTGCACCGTGGCCAAATCGGCCACCATCAACAGGGGTTCCGGGTCGGTGGCCTGCGCCGGGTAGGGATTCCAGCCCGGCCAATGCCCCACGATGCCCGCTACATAGAACAGGTCGCTGTCGCTGCCTTCCCACCCGGCAGTGAGCCAGTCGCCCATTTGGGCGTTTAGCTTGTTCGCCAGGGAAGCGGAGATCAGGCAGGCCCGCTCGTTGACCGACAGGGCGTTGAGATAGTCATAGAAATGGGCGGACCACAGGTCGTTCCGGAACCAGGCCGTCCGGCCAAAGTCGGCGGGGTCGATGGCCATCAACTGCACATTGCCAGCGTCCCGGGCGCCGGTGACATGCACAGCGCCCCGCAAAAAGACCCGGGCCGCACTTTCCACCCCGGCCAGCGTGCGATAGGGGGAGAACAGCGGTTCCTGGAATCGGCGTGTCTCGTTTAGGGCGGGCTCCTCAGCCTTGGCCGACTCCGCGTAGTCCACCTGCACGTTTTGCGCGCCCTGGCGCGGCCAGTTGACGCTTACGGTGACATCGGTACCGATGGCATAGTGCAGGCGATCGGTCTCCGTGTCGTTCAAGGTGCGGGCCGCCGATGCGCTGAACACGCCTACCGCCACCGTCAGCGCCAGAAACACCATGATGTAACGGTAGCTTGCGGTGTTGCGGGATACCCGCAGGAGGGCCAGATACGTGCCCGCCCGCCAGAAGCGATGTCCTAGGGCGTATAGTAGCTTGATCAGCAGT
>JAVBUS010000165.1:0-5224 GCA_031555125.1 Eubacteriales bacterium
TGTTCCAGCACGGCACGATACTCATCCAGCGGGTGCCCAGAGATGTACACGCCAGTCACGTCCCGCTCCATGTTGAGCAGCACCCGGGGCGGAAAATCTTCCAAAACGGGCAGGGGCGGCGGCGCACTTTCTGGCAGACCGTCATCAAACAGGGTGACCTGGCCCTGAATATTCCGGCGCTGCTTTTGTCCGGCGCCCTCCATGATCCGCTCGAACACGGCGGATAACTGCTTACGATTGGCACCGGTACCATCGAATGCCCCGGCCTTGATCAGGCTCTCCACCACCCGCTTGTTGACCTGATCGCTGTCCACCCGGTTGGCGAAGTCAAAGATGCCGGTGAAGGGGCCCCCTTCCCGCCGTGCGGTCAGGATAGCATCGACAGCGTGATGGCCACAGTTTTTGACCGCGCCCAGGCCGAAACGGATACCCGGCGTGCCGGATTCATCCGCACCCACGCTAAAGGGGCGCACCGACCGGTTGACATCCGGCGGCAAAACGGGAATGCCATGCTTGCGGCAATACTGGATGTACACGGCAATCTTACCGCTGTTGCCGCTGACGCTGTTCATCAGTGCCGCCATAAACTCCATGGGATAATGGTATTTGAGCCATGCGGTCTGGATGGCGACCACGCCATAGGCCGCCGCGTGGGACTTGTTGAATGCATAGGAGGCGAAGGTGCTCATCTCGTCAAAGATCCGTGAGGCCACCTCTTCCGGCACGCCGCGCCGGACGGCACCAGGCACGACGACCTGACCATCCTCCACCAAACCATGAACGAAGTAGGCCCGTTCCTGGGCCATGACATCCTTTTTCTTTTTTGCCATGGCGCGGCGCATCAGGTCGCTACGGCCCAGGGAATATCCTGCCACATCGCGCACGATTTGCATGACCTGCTCCTGGTACACCATGCAACCATAGGTCACCGACAGGATGGGTTCCAACAGCGGATCCAGGTACTGCACCTTGGCGGCGTCCTGCTTGCCCTCGATATAGCGCGGGATGGAGTCCATTGGCCCCGGGCGGTACAGGGAGATGGCAGCAATGATGTCCTCAAAGTTCTGGGGCTTCATATTCGTCAAAAAGGCGCGCATGCCGCTGCTTTCCAGCTGAAACACACCGTCGGTCTCCCCCGCGCTGATCAGGTCGGACACCTTCGGATCGTGCAAAGGAATATCGTCGGAAGACAGGTTCACACCCCGGGCCCGTAACATATCCAAGGTATCCCGGATCACCGTCAGGGTCCGCAGACCCAAGAAGTCCATCTTGAGCAGACCCATCTTTTCCAAAATGCCCATGGGGAACTGGGTGGTGATGACAGCGTCGTTGGTCTGCACCGGCACATAGTCGGTGACCGGTCGCTTGGTGATAAGCACACCGGCCGCATGGGTGGAGGCGTGGCGCGGCATGCCTTCCAAGGCCATGGCGGTGCGCAGCAGTTTTTGGATCCGGGGGTTCTCCTCCTGGCCGCGCTTTAGCTCCGGGCTGATCTGTAGTGCCCGCTCCAAGGTCATGTTCAGCTCAAAGGGGATCATCTTGGCGACTGCATCCACCTCGGCATAGGGATAGTTCAGTGCCCGGCCCACATCCCGCACCACGGCGCGGGATGCCATGGTACCAAAGGTGATGATCTGGGCCACGTGATCCTCGCCGTACCGCCGGGCCACATAGTCGATGACCTCCTGCCGGCGCTCATAGCAAAAATCGATGTCCAAATCGGGCATGGTAACCCGCTCCGGATTCAAAAACCGCTCGAACAGCAGATTGTACGCCAAGGGATCCAGGGTGGTGATGTCCAGGGTATAGGCCACGATGGACCCTGCGCCGCTGCCGCGGCCGGGGCCTACCATGATGCCGTTGTCCTTCGCATACTTAATGAAATCCCAGGTGATCAGGAAGTAATCCACATACCCCATGGTGGCAATAACGTCCAGCTCATAGGCAAGCCTGTCCCTGGCCGCCTGGGTGACGGGCTTGTAGCGCTTGGTCAGGCCTTCCTCGCATAGGCTGGTCAGCATTTCCAGGGCTGTCGTGCCCGGTGCCACCGGGTATTGGGGCAAGTGGATGGAGGAAAAATCGAAATCCACCTGGCAACGCTGGGCAATCTCCACGGTGCGGCTCACCGCGTCGGGCCACTGGGCAAACAGCTCCGCCATCTCCTGGGGAGACTTGACATAGAGCTGATCGGTGTCCATGCGCATACGCCCGGCATCCTCCATGGTCTTGCCGGTCTGTATGCACATGAGCACCTCTTGGGCTTCTGCATCTTCCTGGGTCAGGTAGTGGGCATCGTTGGTGGCCACCAGGGGGATGCCAGTCTGCCGTGACAGTTCCACCAACATGGGCAGCACCTGTCGCTCCTCCGGGATGCCGTGATCCATAATCTCCAGAAAATAGTTGCCCTTGCCAAACAGGCGCTCCATGCGCAGGGCATAGGCTTGGGCATCGGACAGACGGCCCTCCAACAGCATCTTAGGCACTTCGCCGGACAGGCAGGCGGACAGCGCGATGAGCCCCTCGCAATGCTGCTCCAGCAGGGCCATATCGATACGGGGCTTATAATAGAAGCCCCGGGTGAATCCTTGGGACACCAGCTTGGTCAGGTTCTCGTATCCCCGCTGATTTTCACACAGCAAGATCAAGTGACTGTATTCCCGGGCGACGCTACGCTTTTCACCCATGTCCTCGCAGGTGTATACCTCGCAACCGATGACCGGGTGAATCCCTCGCTTTTTTGCTTCGCTATAAAAGCTGACGACCCCATACATCACACCGTGATCCGTGATGGCGCAGTGCCGCATCCCCAGGGCTTGCAGGCGATCCATCAACGGCTCGATACGATTGGCACCGTCCAGCAGGCTGTATTCGGTATGCAAATGTAGGTGGGCAAATTCCGGCATGCGATCCTCCTGTCGTGGCTCTCCCGTAAAAATCCCAATGATAGTATACATCATTTCGGCGCACTTGCCCACCGGTTTGCTGTGTGCTATGATAGCATGTACACAATAGCCGAAGGGGGGGACACAGCATGGCCTTTTGCAGCTTTGGCGAAAACTATGCCCTGTTTGACATCACACCGGTGGAGAACATGTTTTTGCAGGAATACATGCTGCGGGCGCCCGGCAACTACGTCAAGGCCTACCTGTATGGCCTGATGCAGTGCTATCACCCCACGGAGGCTATGAGCCTGGAGCGCATGGCCCGGGATATGGACATGTCGGCGGACGAACTGTTCCAGGCCTTTCAGTATTGGGAGCGACTAGGGTTGCTCCGGCGCATCGCCGATAACCCGCCCCAGTTTCTATACAAGAATTTAAAGCACAACCTGCTCATGTCCAACGGCGAGGGCGAATCGTTGTATCAGTACAAGGATTTCAACGCCACGCTCCACAACCTGTTCGATAAAAAGCGCAGGCTGTATGAGCAGGATTATCGCCGGGTGTACGACTGGATCGAAGTGCTTGGGTTGCCGGAAACCGTGGCCATCATGCTGATCCGTTACTGCATCGATCAGTACGGCATGCGCTTTTCCTTTGAAAAGGCCGATGCCCTGGCCCGGGAATGGGCCAAACAGGGCATCCGCACCATCGAGGACGCGGAGGAGGTCACCCGTTCCTCCAAGCAAGTGGCGGAGGATGTGCATCGGGTACTGCGCCGTCTGGGTCAGCGTCGAGCCCCCTCCATGGACGAGGAAGCGCTGTACAAAAAGTGGACCCACGACTGGGGCTTTGCCCTGCCCGCCATTCTGGAAGCTTGCAAGGAAACCACCAAGGGCACCCCCACCATGGCCTACCTGGGCGGCATCCTGGAACGGCAACACCGGCTGGGTCGGCACGACGCCACCGCCATTGCCACCCAATTGCAGCAAGAAAGCGCCCTGGCCGAACCGGTGAAGGCGCTGTATCAGGCACTGGGCCGCCGGGCCACCCCCACCCCGGAGGATAGCCAGCTGGTGCAAGAGTGGTATGCCCAGGGCATCGACAGCGAGCTGATGCTGCTGGCGGCCCAGGTAGCCCACCGCAACGGCGGCAACAGTCTGGACAGCGTACAGCAGCGGCTCAACGCATGGATCACCAAGGGGTTGACGACCCGTGACGCCGTGGACGGCTACCTATCGGCGGTACGCCGGGACAACGCCCAACTGGCCCCTATCCTGGAAGCTTGTGGCGAGCAGCGACAACCCAATGCCACCGACCGGGCCAACCTGGCCCGCTGGCGGGGCGAATGGGGCATGCCCCAGGATGTGCTGCTGTTGGCGGCGGGCTATGCCGCTCATGCCACGGTGAAGCTGCCCTTTATGGACAAGATCCTATCCCAGTGGCATGACAAGGGCATCCGCACGGTGGAAGCCGCCCGGGCGGAGCGGGAACAGTTTGTCGCCGGACAAGGCGCACGCTCCGCCAACACGCCCGCCACGACCACACCCCGCCCAGCGCGGGAAGTCTCTCAACACCGTTACACCCAGCGCACTTATGACCCAGAGGATTTGGATGCGCTGTTCTTTGACCCTTATAAAGACATGGAGCAGGGAGGAAACAAGCCGTGACGCGGGAGCAAGCCATCCGCGACCTGCTCAACACTTACGAGCAGCGACGCATGGAAAATCGCGCCGAGGAGCAGCGACGCATCGCCCAGGTCAGTGCCAAAGACCCGGGTATTGCACGCCTGCTCACCCAGCGCGAATCGTTGCTATATGACGGCATGCGCGACGCCTTCGGCAATCCTGCCGATGCGGCACGCATTGTGGAGACGCTGCATCAGCGCATACAGGATGCCCATGTTGCGCTAAAGAAGGCACTGACCGCGCAAGGATTCGCCCCGGACTATCTGGAGCCGGTATACCGTTGCCCACAGTGCCGGGATACGGCCAAGGTGGGCGAGCCGGTGCAGAGCTGGTGCCCTTGCTTTCAGCAGCAACTGTTGGCAACCTTGTGCAGCGACGAAGGGATGGCTGCCCTGCAATCCGAGAACTTTGAGACCTTTGACCTAGCCGCTTTTCCGGAAGAGCCGCTGCCGGGCATGCCGGTCACCCAGCGCGAGCACATGCGCACGCTGCGGAATCTCTGCGAGCACTATGCCGACGCATTCCCTCGCAACCCCCAATTCAACCTGCTGTTCATGGGCCCTTCCGGCTTGGGCAAGTCCTTCTTAATGAACTGCGTGGCGCACAGGGTGATGGCCCGTGGTTTTTCCGTGGCCCGCACCACCTGCTTTAAGCTGG
>JAVBUS010000038.1:0-4768 GCA_031555125.1 Eubacteriales bacterium
GGTTCATTCACATCCGTTACGAGCGGCAATGGCGCAAGAACTCCCGCTGTCAGTCCATCCTCCACGATATCATCAAGGGGATCCGCACCGTCAAGTCCTTTGGCAACGAGGAGATCGAGATCGCCAAGTTTGCCAAGGCCACTCGGGAGTTGGCGCAGGTATCCTCCGATAACGAAGCCATGTGGTCGCGGCTGTTCCCGCTCATGACATTCTTTACCGGCATCGGGGAGTTCCTGGTGCTGTACTTCGGCGGTCGCGGCATCTTAGGCGGAACCATCAGCTTGGGCACCTTGGTGCTGTTCACCATGTTTATTGGCTACATCTATGGCCCGCTTCGTTGGCTGGTATCCTTCCCCCGGTGGTTGGCGGATGCCATGACCAGCCTGATCAAGCTGCTGGAAATCCTGGACGAGGAACCGGAGATCGACGAGGCCGATGATTCGCTCTGCACGGATATCACCGGGGACATCCATTTCGACAACGTGGTATTTGGCTACAAATCCTATGAGCCGGTGCTCAAGGATGTGTCCATCGACATCAATCCCGGCGAGATGATCGGCATCGTGGGCCGTTCCGGTGCGGGCAAGTCCACCATGATCAATCTGATCATGCGCTTGTACGATCCCAACACGGGCCGAATCCGCATCAACGACCAGACCCTGAAGCAGATCTCGCCCAGGCATCTTCACGAGCACATCGGCGTGGTGTTTCAGGATACCTTCCTGTTCGCCGGTACCATCTATGAGAACATCGCCTATGCCAAGCCCGACGCCACGGCGGAGGATGTGATTGAGGCCTGTAGGGCTGCCAACGCCCACGAGTTCATCATGAAGACCGCCGACGGTTATGACACGCTGTTGGGCGAGGGCGGACATTCCCTGTCCGGCGGCGAGCGGCAACGCTTGGCCATCGCCCGGGCCATCATTAAAAAGCCCCAGGTGCTGATCCTGGACGAGGCCACCAGTTCCCTGGACGTGGAGACCGAGGCGGCCATTCAGGAGAGCCTGTCCCGGGCTACCCATGGCCGTACCACCATCGCCATCGCGCACCGGCTGTCCACCCTGCGCAGCGCGGACCGCCTGATCGTGCTGGACAAGGGCAAGATTGCTGAGAGTGGCTCCCACGTGGAATTGCTCAAGCGCAGGGGCATCTACTATAATCTGGTGATGGCCCAGCGGCAGACCAACAAGGTGGCCGAAGGCGCGGAGATCACCGCGTAAGGACATACGACTCGAACGAAATGCAGGATGCATTTCGTTCGAATGCACGGCTTGCGCCGTGACTCGCTTTGCTCGTGATGGTAGGTATGTTTTCCTAACGGAAAACTCCCCGCCCGACCGGCAAAGCCGGTCGATACGATCTCAATTTGAAGGGGCAGAGGCCCCTCATTCATCCACGAATCGGAGAACCTACTTTTGCTTAGGGTCTGAGGGGCGGCCATCGCTGGCCGCCCCTGTGCGTATGTTCCTACCGTATAAAATTGGTGCGCACCCGGGTTTCCGGCTTTGGTTGGGGGATGGTCTTGCCGCCTTCGCCCAGTGTTTGCAGCAGCCAGGCCATGTTGCGGCCCAGATTCTGCAGGATCTGTACGCCTTCGCCATCCTGGAGCAGCTCTTGGCCGTTGCCGTGAACCACGTTCCAGTACTGGGTGGGGGCAATGACCATCTGGCCCAGGGTCAGGTAGTTGTTGAGCTGGTGAAAGGCCTCGATGCCGCCGCTGCGGCGCAGGCAGACGAAGGCAGCGCCTACCTTGAGCCGGAAGTGACCGCCGGCGTAAAAGAACCGATCCAGAAAGCACTTCATGGTGCCCGCGACGCTCCCATAATACACCGGGCTGGCGATGAGCAGACCGTCTGCCTCCCGCATCTTTTCGATACAGGCGTTGACGGGATCCGCAGGGAGGACGCAACCGTGGACGCCGGGCTTGGCGCACTGTCCGCATGCCGTGCAGCCGTGGATGCTCTGATGGCCGACCTGCACAATTTCCATCTCGATGCCGTGCTGCAGCAGCGTGTCGGAGACCAGCTGCAGGGCGGTGCCGGTGGTGCCGTGGGGATGCGGGCTGCCGTTGATGGCCAGTACTTTCATGAATGAACGCCTCCTTTTGTTTCGGTTGGCATTATTTATGATATCGTTCGTGGGCGTTAATCTTGCATGCACGATACAATTGTTCCAGCAACATCACCCGGGCCAACTGGTGCGGAAAGGTCATGACGGAGAGTGACAAGCGCTCGTCGGCACGTTGAACCACCGCATCGCTTAGCCCTAAGGATCCGCCGACGATCCACACGATGCGCTGGCGTCCCTGGGCCAGCCATCCCTCGATCCGTGCCGCCAGGGCCTCGCTGTTGCGCTGAGTCCCTTCGATGCATAGCGCCACCACGAAGTCCCCTGGGCGCAGGGCGGACAGCAGCCGATCGCCTTCCTTGCGGCGGATGTCGGCCTCCAGGGCGGGGGAGCTGTTGGCTGGCTCCGGCAGGTCCGGCAGCTCGATCTCCTCACAGGGGCCAAAGCGCCGCAAGCGTTTGATGTACTCGTCGGCTGCGTCGCGATAGAAGCGTTCCCGCAGCTTTCCCACGCACAAAATCACGTTGTTCATGTCTGGGAACCCAACACGGCACCCAAATACAGCAGACCGTACAGCGCAAATACCAGCACAGCGATCCACCTTGCGGCGCGGGGCAGCCGTTCTTGCTGCGGGTACAGGATGGGGGGCTGCGTGCGGGACAGGGAACGCAGGGGACCGCGAAGCAGCGCGTAGGAAAGGCAACCCAGGACCAACAACAAAGGCAGCAGGCCTCGGAGCGCTTCGACGAAGGTGGGCGTGACCACCGCCGCGTCCGATTCCGGTTTGAGTGCGGTGATTACATAGGAAAACAGCATGGCCGCACTGTTGTATACCCCATGAAAGACCATGGGCGCGGTCAGGGTGCCATAGTGCACCATCAGCCAACCCAACAAAAAACCCAGCATCAAATGGACGGGCAAACCGGCTATGGAGCCGTGGAGCAGCGAGAACAACAGACCGGACAACACAATGGCGCGGCGGGTGCCGATCTGTTCCAGCGAGTGAAGCACCACGCCCCGGAACAGGTATTCCTCGCATAGCGCGGGAATCATGCCGACGACCACCATGGACAGCAATGCCTCCGTCATGGACTGGGGAATTGGGACGGAAGAAGGGGGCGGGTCGATGCCCAGTTCCCTTAGCAGCGCAACCCAAGCGGCGCTACCATACGCCGCGATCAACATCGCCAGCACAGCGGCCAGTGCCAGGGGCAAGTAGGCCCACAGGGGTAGGCGGCGACGGCGGATGGCTAGGCGAACCGTGGCATGGGTGCGGGCATAGAGCATAGCCGGTAGCCCCAGCATCACCAGCTGCAGCAGGGCGATGAGGGGATAATAGGCAAACCGCGAGTTGCTAAGCGCCGACAGGGGCGCCCATACAAAGGCAGAACCGGTCAACAGCCCCAGTGTGAGCAGTACCAGCCCCAGGGCGGGCGTGGGATTGGGGAATTCGTGGGCCGGCGGTCCCGATGGTGTGGTCCAATCCTCCAAAGGACGGATCCCTCTCTTTCTATCACGCGATGGTATACACATTGCCGATGCGATCCCGCCATGCGATGTCTAGGCAAAAGTCCACCCCGCACTGAATCCGCTCTGTACCCAGCGCGTCGCGGACGGTCTGATAGGCCAGCTCGGGCAGGTTGTTTTCCTCGCTCAAGTGGCCCAGGATACAGGTGCGCACCCCGGAGGCAGCCAACGCGCACAGCGCCTTGCCGCAATCATCATTGGACAGATGCCCCTTGCGGCCGCGGATGCGCGACTTGAGGTACTGCGGGTAGCGTCCGGCCTCCAGCATCCGCAGGTCGTGGTTGGATTCCAGCAGCAGGATATCCGACCCGGCCACTGCCCGCATCCATTGGGGCTGGATATGGCCCAGGTCCGTGGCGGTGGATACCTTGCGACCCTGATACATCAGGCTAAAGCCCACGGGATCGGCGGCGTCGTGGGGGATGGAAAAGGGCATGACGCCGATGTCCCGCACATAAAAATCCTCGTTGGCGGTAAAGATACGCTGGTTTTTGCTGGCGACGTCGCCCAGCTTGGCGGCCATAGCCTGCCAGGTGCCTTCGCTGGCGTATACGGGCAGGTTAAACTTTCGGCTCATTGCGCCCGCACCGCGGATGTGGTCGCTGTGTTCGTGGGTGATCAGGATGCCATCTAAATCCGCCGGGCATACGTCCAGCAGATCCAGGGCCGAGACGATGGATTTGGCGGACAGGCCCGCGTCAATGAGCAAGCGGGTGTTGCCTGCCTGCAAAAACAATGAGTTGCCGCTGGAGCCGCTGTACATGGGGCAAAAAATAAGTGACATATGCTACTCCGTTTGTTGATAGGGGAGATGCTGTGTCCATTATATCGCGCATACACTTCCAGGGCAATACCAGATATGGACAGGATCAGGACAAGTTCCTGCCGAAAGTAGGCATGTTTCGCTCCCTGTGGGGAGTGTCCTGGGCTTTGCGGTCGCCCTGGATCCTCGCGGCGCATTTTTGCAAAAAGACGTGCTTTGCTGTGCCCATGCTGAAACGAAGGTTGCGCCCAGCGGCAAAACCTGCGATAATAAGCAGCACACCAGCGATGAAGGAGGATCACAATGGCCGATGGATACCTGCTCTGGGCCCGCAAGATGCGCGGACAGCGGATCATGGTCAGCGAGACCGCGCCCTGCGATCCCAGTGACATCACCGAGGCGCTGCAGGAG
>JAVBUS010000012.1:0-3398 GCA_031555125.1 Eubacteriales bacterium
TAAGTCGAATTGTTACAAAATGAAACTTTGCTTCATGCAGGCGAAACAATTGACAAACCCCCCGCCCACAGCGTACATTGGATAGAGACACCGACGAATGGGGAGATCCGATGCACGACTTACGCACAATGGTGCGCACCATCACATGGACGGTTACCGGTTTGTTCTGCGCATTGGCCGCCGGACAGTTTTTTGCCCTGGGCACGCTGCAGGCAGCCCAGACCGAAGCACTCACGCCGATCCCCGGCACCGAGGACGCCCTGGACGCCCTCCGCATGCAGCACGCAACGGTGCTGTACATCACCGTAGGTATGTGCGGGCTGTGCCTGGTGATCGCGCTGCTGTGCACATGGACCTTGGCGCGCAGGGCCCGCAACACCATGATCACCCGCCTGACCCAGGCCGCCGTGCAGGAGCAGGAGATGAGCATGGAGCGGGGCCGTATCGACGAGGTGTATGCCGACCTGCGCCGCTTGGGCGCACTGACCCCCCACGAGGGGATCCAGAACCAGACCTCGGTGATGCAGTGGCTGGACACCAACTTTGATGTGTTCCATCGCACCACGGTGGAGCAACTGCTGGACGGCGAGCGGGCCACCGCCCTGATGCTGTTGAGCTTGGACCACCTGGACGCGCTGTACAACCGGGAGCATGGGCGGCAAGTCGTGGAGGCCCTGCTGGCCGAAATCGGCAAGCAACTGACCCAGTGGGTGCGAAAGAACGACCTGGTGGCACGTTGGCAGGACGCCTCGTTTCTGCTGGTGATGACCAATATCACCCTCAAGGACGCGCTGCTGCGGGCAGAGGACTTCCGGGCCGCCATGGTGGGCAACCCCATTCGCATCGCCGGCACCGACTACACCAACACGCTGTCCTGCGGACTGTCCATGATGCTGACCAGCGATTCATCGTGGCGGCAAGCGGCAGAGCGGGCAAAAAAGGCGCTGTCGCGCCGCCATGAGCACGGACCCAACACCTTGTACCACGAAATCTTATAGGCATTTTCCGGCGCTACAGTGTATAATGACTGTAGCGTTTTTTGTGCTGAGCAGAAATGAGCAGGAGGATCGCCATGCGTACGCTTTTTGATGTCCACCCCTGGCAACTGACGCAAACCGCGCTGTACCCGGAGCACCTCCGCCTGTGCGAGAGCATCACCTCCATGGGCAATGGACTGATGGGCATGCGGGGCAACTTTGAGGAGCAGTATACCGGTGATACCCACCGAGGCACCTACCTGGCCGGGGTGTGGTTCCCGGACAAGACCCGGGTGGGCTGGTGGAAAAACGGCTACCCACAATACTTCGGCAAGGTGATCAATGCCATGAACCTGATCGCCTTGCGGGTGCGGGTGGCGGGGCAAGAGATTGACCTGGGCGTGTTGCCTGTGGAGGCCTTTACCCGTACGCTGGACATGCGCACCGGCGTGTTGACCCGGGAGGCCACCGTGCGCCTGCCCGGGGAACAGGGCACGGTACGGCTGCGGGTGACCCGTTTTGTATCCGTGGCCCAGCGGGAGCTGTTGGCCATCCGTTACGAGGTCACGGCGGAGAATGCCTGTACCATCGACCTGTTGCCCACCCTGGATGCCGATGTACACAACCTGGACAGCAACTATGGGGAGCGATTCTGGGAGCACGGGGAGCACGGACAGCAAGGCGATACGCCCTATCTGGTATCCAAGACCCGGGAGAACCCCTTTGGCACACCCCGTTTTTCTGTGGCGGCATCCATGCGCAGCCAGGTCACAGGGGGCACCATCACCCAGCACATCGTGGACGTGCAGCCCACGGTGGCCTGCGAGCAGTTCACCCTGGCCGCCGCCGCCGGGGAGACGGTGCGGGTCGACAAACTGGTAGCGGTGTCCACCAGCCGCAACCATGGGGAGGATGCCCTGTCCGCTGTGGCCTGCGCTGCCGCCGATGCCGCTTTGGCCACCGGATTCGACGCCCTGCGTGCCGCGCACGAAGCGGACTGGGCCGCCCGCTGGGACAAGGCCGATGTGCGCATCGACGGCGACGACGCTGCTCAGCAAGGCATCCGCTTCAACCTGTTCCAGCTGTTTTCCACCTACTATGGCGAGGACGCCCGGCTCAACATCGGTCCCAAGGGCTTCACCGGCGAAAAGTATGGCGGCGCCACCTATTGGGATACCGAGGCCTATTGCCTGCCCCTGTACCTGGCGGTAGCGGGACAGGACGTAGCCCGCAACCTGTTGCGTTATCGCCACCTGCAACTGGATGGCGCGTACCACAACGCCCGGCAGCAGGGGCTGCCCGGTGCGCTCTACCCCATGGTGACGTTTACCGGCATCGAATGCCACAACGAGTGGGAGATCACCTTCGAGGAAATCCACCGCAACGCCGCCATTGCCTTCGCCATCTTCCACTACGTGCGCTACACCGGGGACGAGGCCTATCTGACGGGATACGGTATCGAGGTGCTGGCGGGCATCGCGGCGTTTTGGGCGGGACGGGTGCACGAGCACCGGCAAAAGGGCTGCTTCATGATCCACGGCGTCACCGGCCCCAACGAGTACGAAAATAACGTGAACAACAACTGGTATACCAACCGCATGGCGGCCTGGTGCCTGTCCTATACCGTGGAAACCGCCGCGAGGCTCACGCCGGAGCGGCGCACCCAGTTGGGTCTGGAGGAGGCCACCTTGGCCCGATACGCCGACATTGCCGCCCGGATGTACCTGCCCTATGACGGGGAGCGGGACATCTTTGTGCAGCACGATACCTTCTTGGACAAGGATCTGATGCCCGCCTCCTCCCTGCCGCAGGAAGACCGTCCCATCAACCAGCACTGGTCCTGGGACCGGATCCTGCGCAGCTGCTTTATCAAACAGGCCGACACGCTGCAGGGGCTGTACTTTTTAGGGCACTTATATGACGCGGACACCAAGCGCCGCAACTTCGCGTTCTATGAACCCATGACGGTGCACGAATCCAGCCTGTCCCCCTGCGTTCACAGCATCCTGGCCGCGGAAATTGGGGAGTTGGACAAGGCCGTGGAGATGTACCAACGCACGGCCCGGCTGGATCTGGACGACCTGAACAACGACACCCACGACGGCCTACACATCACGTCCATGGCGGGGAGCTGGCTATCCATCGCCCATGGCTTTGCAGGGATGCGTACGGTGGAGGGACTGGCCTTTGCGCCGTTCCTGCCCGCCTGCTGGCAGGGTTACGCCTTTACCATCGTGTACCGCAGCCGCTGCATCCGCATGGATGTACAGCAAAAAGCGGTCACCCTTTCCTTGCTGGAAGGGGAACCGCTGGATGTGACCCTGTGGGGACAGTCCGTTCGCCTGGCCGACACCCTCACCCAGGCCATGCCCGCCTAGTGCGTGTTCCAAAACGCCGAAAGCGCAATCATCTGTGGTTTTC
>JAVBUS010000287.1:0-3884 GCA_031555125.1 Eubacteriales bacterium
TCTGCTCAAATTTGAGCCACGGTGGGCGGCAGTGGGAACGTGCCGGAGGAGGAGATGCAGAAGTTCCAGCAGATCTCCTCGCTCCTATATATGAACGCCGACGTGCAAGCTTACTTGCTGGCGGAGATGAAATTGCAAAAAATGCTGGCCGATGTGATCAAGTTGCTCACGGATGCAGCCGGTGTTCATTTCGATCTGCCGGAACAGTGATCGCACCAAAGGGGAGGCAGAGCATTGCCAAGAAAACCTAGACGCGACTATGACCATCAGACGCTGCACGAGGCACGCTCGTACGGCTTCTTTTGGTACGACTGGATCTGGCGCATCCTGCGGCCTGTCCTGATCTTTTTTTGCGGCCTGTGTATCGTAGGGGGCATCCTCTATACAGGCTGGCAATGGGTGGACAAGCACTACGTGGCGCCAGTGGATATCAGCGATACCGCCCCGATTCCCTTCGAGATCAAGAGCGGCAGTTCCCTGACCCGGGTCGCCAGCGATCTGGAGAGCGCCAACTTGGTGCGAAATCGATCCGTGTTCAAGTATTACAGCGATTTCATGGGACTTGGGCAAAAGCTGCAACCCGGGGAGTATACGCTGACCCGCGCCATGACCATTCAAGAGATGATCGACACCCTGTCCGCAGGGGACGGCAAACCCAACACCGCACAGATCACCGTCATTCCCGGTTGGACCATTGAAGACATTGCCGAGCGGTTTGCAGCCGACGGCATCATTAAGGAAAAAAATGAGTTTCTAAACTTGTGCCGCACCGGTACCAACTACAAGGATTACTACTATATTGCCGATGTGCTGGCGGCGCCTAAAGCCAACCAGCGCAAGTATGTGCTGGAGGGGTATCTTTCGCCCAATACGTATCAGGTCTTTACCAACGCAACGACGGACGAGATCATTAAAAAGCTGCTGGCCCAAACCGAAGCGGCTTTCCCGTCCACCTACTTTGAGCGCGCCGAGGAGCTGGGCATGACCATGGATCAGGTGCTGACCCTGGCCTCCATGATCGAGAAGGAAGGCAAAACCGCCGAGTTTGCCAAGGTGTCGGCAGTATTCCACAACAGGCTTAGCCGAAATGAAACCCTGGGGTCGGACGTTACGATTAAGTACGCACTGGGGATCACAAAGATGGCCCTCAACGAGTCGGACCACGAGGTGAACTCGGGCTACAACACATACAAGAACCGTGGGCTGCCCGTGGGTCCGGTGTGCAACCCTTCCGGGGACGCCATTCTTGCTGCCCTGTATCCCGACGAGCAGTTTATTGCTCAAAAAATGCTCTATTTCTGCAGCAAGGATCCTGATAACGGCGAGTTGGCCTTTGCAAAAACCCAAAAGGAACATGAGGCCAATGTGGCCAAATACCGGCCGCTTTGGATCGAATACGACAAGAAGCGTGGGCTATAAACAAATGATGCAGCAACCGGAACTATTGGCCCCGGCGGGCAATCCAAGGACACTCAAGACCGCGTTGCGCTTCGGCGCTGACGCGGTCTATGTCGGTATGGAGCGGCACAGCCTTCGCGCACATGCCGCGAACTTTTCCCGGGAAGCGCTACGCGAGGCGGTGGAGTACACCCACACCCGGCAGAAGCGCATCTATGTGGCCCTGAACATTCTGCCCTTCCAGGATCAGATGGAGGCATTGCTGGAGGATGCGCGATTCGCCCAGGAGGTCGGTATCGACGCAGCCATCGTTGCGGATCCTGGTGTGGTGGCCATGCTCCGGGATGCCTTGCCCGATTTGCCCCTGCATCTGAGTACCCAGGCCAACACCCTCAATGCACATGCGGCGCGCTTTTGGCACAGCCAAGGGGTTGAGCGCATCATTCTGGCACGGGAGCTTTCCGTTGATCGGATTGCTGCCATGCGAGCGCTGCTTCCGTCGACCTTGGCTTTGGAAGCCTTCGTCCACGGGGCGGTGTGCATGAGCTACTCCGGCCGATGTCTGCTCAGTGCGGCGCTCAATGATCGCAGCGCCAATCAAGGGGACTGCACCCAACCTTGCAGATGGCAATACGCCCTTCTAGAACGTTCCGGCAAACATCCACATTTGCTGGTCGATGCCACAACACAGGGAACGGCGATTCTGAGCGCCCAGGATCTGTGCATGCTGGGGCACCTGCCCGCTTTGCGGGACGCCGGGCTGTCCAGCCTCAAGATCGAGGGCCGAATGAAGAGCGAATACTATGTGGCTACGGTCGTGGGGGCATATCGCCGGGCTTTGGACGCACTGGCGCAGGACCCGACGGGTGCGGGCTATACCGCCCTGCTGCCGGCTTTGATGACGGAACTGTGCAGCGCCAGTCACCACGACTTCGATACAGGCTTCTACTTCGGCCCGCCTGTCACGCCCGGCGGTGCGGGCGGCTACACGCAAACAGCGGAGTATGTGGGCTATGTTGAGCAGGTATCTCCTCAGGGGCTTGCGCTGGTAGAGGTTAAAAATCGCTTCTTTGTGGGGGACTCGCTGGCACTGGTCACCCCCGGCGGCGCCCAGGCATTTTCGGTCACTGCCATTGCCTTGGCTGAGACTGGGGAAGAGGTAGACAGCGTGCGTACGCCGCTGACCATGGTACGCATGGCGGTTCCTGTAGGCGCCAAAGCCGGGGACCTGCTGCGGGGCCCCTGTCGCAACCATACGGTGCCTTCTTCATAATCGAAACGCATAACAGAAACGAAACAGAAAATGCGTCCTCACGTTGACAAACCAGTCCCGTTGGTCTATAATCCTTGCGAACGGACGGGGCCAGCATGTTAACCGTGCAGGGCTTCGTCTTATTATGGATACCAGACAAGATAGGAGTGTGTCGCATGGCTGGAGAAAGCAAGCGCCCCATCGTCTCCGCAGAAGGCTTGAAAAACCTGATTGATGAGTTGGATTACTATAAAAACGTCCGCCGTACAGAAATCGCGGAGCAAATAAAAACCGCTATCGCCTTTGGCGACTTGAGTGAAAACGCCGAATATGACGAGGCGAAGAATGAGCAATCCCGCGTGGAGCATCACATTCTGGAGTTGGAAGCGACCATTCGTAACGCTCAGGTCATCGACGAGAATGACATCACCACCGACCGCGTCAGCGTCGGCAGCATCGTTAAAATCCTGGACGTCCAGGCCAAAGAAGAAGAAGAGTTTGCTATTGTCGGCGGCCCGGAGGCCGATCCGATGAAAAACAAGATCTCGAACGAATCGCCGGTGGGATCGGCCCTGTTGGGCCGTAGCGTGGGCGAAATCGTGGACATTCCAGTGCCCAGCGGCACCTGGCGTGTCAAGATCGTCGATATCCATCTATAAGCGCGTTGCGCACGTCATACAGAGGAGGCCCATCCCATGCAGGAGCAAAACAGCAGCAACGATGCTCTGTCGCTTAGCGAACAGGAGCAGATTCGTCGGCAAAAGCTGGCCGACTTGGTTTCCGCAGGACAGGATCCATATGTCATCGTACGGTTTGATCGCAGTCACGTATCCAATGCTATCCTTGGTGATTTTGATGCCCTAGAGGGGCAAACGGTGGCCGTAGCGGGTCGCATGATGGCCAAGCGCATTATGGGCAAGGCCGCGTTTGCCCACATTCAGGACATGGCGGGCAAGATCCAGTTCTATATCCGCCGCGAGGACGTGGGGGAGGAGGCCTATGCCGCCTTCAAAGACTATGACATCGGCGACATTGTGGGTGTGGAAGGCACGGTGTTTCGCACCAAGACCGGCGAAGTCTCCGTGCATGCCGCCAAGGCGCTACTGTTGAGCAAGGCGCTGAAGCCCCTGCCGGAAAAGTTTCACGGGCTCAAGGATCCGGACCTGCGCTATCGTCAGCGCTATCTGGATCTGATCGTCAATCCAGAGGTGCGGGAAACCTTCCTGCGCCGCAG
>JAVBUS010000241.1:0-2809 GCA_031555125.1 Eubacteriales bacterium
GACACAAAAAAAGCACGTCCTTCTCCCCCCGGGCACGCAGCGTATCCCGGCAGATCTCCAGCACGCCGGGAGCCCTCTGGGGATCGTCCGCCTGTTGAGACGACATGCCCTGGGGCTTTTCCACTACCCAGATCCGGTGATCCTCAAACACCGTGGGAAGGGCGGGTGCCTCCAGGGCAACGTCGCTGTCCACAAACTGACGGGGCAGGTACAGCGTCAACTGCTCGCCACCCTGTACGGCATCCGCCGCCCCCAGCCGAACGCCTGCCCGACGAACCTGCCGCTGGGCCAGCATGTGCCGCACCGCCCACCCCGGCAACGCGGGCAGTGCCCGGGGCAAGTAGTCGCGCAGCGGTATGGGCGGTTGTCCCGGGGACACGGTGTGCAGCATGGCCGTCCTCCTTGTTGCTATTGCAGTGCGGTGGCAGGCAAGGCCTGCGTACAGACCCCTTCCCAGCGGGGCACGCCCTCCCACAGGGTGCGTACCGCCCGGCGAATGTCGGCGGTCTCCAGCACGCATAGGCGGGTGGACAGCACATGGTGCAGCGCTTCCAACGGGGCACCCTGTTTGGCCAACAATCGCAGCTCGCTGACACATTGGTCGGTTTGCTGACTGGGCCGCAGGGCACTGCGCAGCACCGCGGACAGCGCCTCGTCCAAGGGGGCCTCCTGGGGTAATAGCCCTTGCATGCCGCCCAGCAGTTCCGCCGGGCCCACACCCTGGGGTTCCGGTCGGGCTTCCCAGTCGGTCACGAATGCCGCGGGATCCGCCAGGGCCGGGTGCACCAACAACACACCGTGGGGGTAGTCCACGCAGTCATAGGATGCCCACAGGTATTTTTGTGCCAGGTGCTGGGCTTCCTCATCCTCCATGTCCGCCTGGAGCACCTGCTGCATGAACAGCTGTTGCGGGGCGCGGTCGTCCAGCGCCCCGGCGATGTACAATAGTCCGCTGATGGTGGCATGTACAGAGAACAGGCGCATCCGAACCGCCCCGTGGGCGGGCCGGGACAAAGCTTCCCGCAGGGGCTCCGTCAGTCGCTCGTCCAGCCGTACCACCAGCCGGGCGCTGGTATCGCCATCCTGGGCCAGCCCCACATCGGCCCACAACCGATGGCGCAAGGCGTGGGCGGCCTCCAACTCCTCCAGGTCCTCCACCGGGGCCGTACCTTCCTCCACCAGCATGCGCTCCAGGAGCGAATGCTCGGCTATGGACAGGCAGTCCGCCTGCCGGGGCAATGCCTCCAGAATCACCTGCAGTGCCACATCCTCCTGCTGAGCAGTCAGGGGTTTGCAGGGCACGGCCTGCCAACTCCCCTCGATGCGCTCCCGCAACTCCCTGGCGGTCAGCCCTGTCAATGCGCCGGGACGCACCGCCGTCAAACCGTCGATCAGTTCGTCCCACCGGGCTTGGCGTATCTCGCTCAAGGTGCGGGCGCGCCAGTCCCCCTCGGTTGTTTTTTGTTTACGAAACAAGGCATGTTCCCCCTGCTCAGTCGGAATGTCTGCGGCGGCGTCAGTCGACGCGCACCACCCAATCATGCGTATCCGCCACCGTGCCGTACTGGATACCGGTGAGACGGTCATAAAGCTGCTGGGTCAGGGTACCGATGGCTCCGCCGGAGAGAGTGACTTCCTGCTCACCCCAGCGCAGCCTGCCCACCGGAGACACCACCGCCGCCGTGCCGGTACCAAAGGCCTCCAGCAGGGCACCGTCCTGGGCCGCGGCAAACACCTGGGCGATGGGGATGGGCCGCTGGGACACGGGTTGGCCCAGCTCGGTGGCCAAGGTCATGATGCTGTCGCGGGTGATGCCGCCCAGGATGGAACCGTTCAGCGGCGGTGTCACCAAGGCATCCTTGAACCGGAAGAACATGTTCATGGAGCCCACTTCTTCCACATACTTGTTTTCCTTGCCGTCCAGCCACAGCACCTGGGCATAGCCCTTCTGGCCCGCCACGTCCCCGGCCAGCAGCGACGCCGCATAGTTGCCACCGGTCTTGGTAAAGCCTACGCCCCCGGTAACGGCCCGGACAAAGGCGTCTTCCACATAAATGCCCACCGGCGCCAACCCCGTGGCGTAGTACGCCCCCACCGGCGAAAGAATGATGAAAAAACGATACGTGTGGGAGGCGTGGACGCTGAGGGAGTTATCGGTGGCGATCATGGTAGGCCGGATGTACAAGGACGTGCCCGGCATGCGGGGCACCCAATCCCCATCGATGCGCAGCAAGTCTACCAGGGCGGAAAGAACGAACTCCACATCGATCTCCGGCATGCACAGGCGGCGCGCCGAGTCGTTCATGCGGCGGAAGTTATCCCGGGGACGGAACAGCTGCAAACCGCCATCGGCCCGGCGATAGCACTTCATGCCTTCAAAAATGGTCTGCGCGTAATGCAACACTGTGCAGGCCGGGTCCAGGTCAAAGGGACCGTAGGGCATGATGCGGGCATCGTGCCACCCCTGGCCCTGGGTATAGTCCATCACAAACATATGATCCGTGAACAAAGTGCCAAATCCGAGCTTGCTTTCGTCCTGGGGCTTTGGTTTGAGCTGCTGTGCACGCCGCACATCAATCTTTTGCATGATGGTACTCCTTATTCCGCTACGCATGAGCCATAGTTTGATTCATTGTACATGTGGCCGTTTCCAGCTGTCAAGGGAAAAAGCCTGCCAGCAGATACACGAAATGGCAAGCCTTTCCCCCGCTTGCGCAAAAATCGCATCCGTACAGGAAAACAATGGGCAGACCACGAACACATGGAACATATACTGTATCCGGAAGGGGGCTCGCCCATGCGGAAACCG
>JAVBUS010000109.1:0-7362 GCA_031555125.1 Eubacteriales bacterium
CGATTCCATCAAGGCAATCCCCAACGACAGCGATGACTACGACCTCTCCCCCAAGCAGCGCAGAGCCCTCCGCGAGATTGTCCAACAGATGAGCAAGTCATTGGACAATTGGGACGACGGCAAGGCATGAGCAATCCCCCGGTCTCCCGCCACCTGGCGATGGAGATCGGGGGTTTTTTTTGCGCTTGCATGCCGCCAGGCTAGCGATAGTGCATGCGCACCTTGATATCCTGGTCGTAGTTGCCAAACCCTCGCCCATAGAGCGTCAGTCCGCCCACATTCTTCGCGTCCTCCGGCACGCCGATACGCAGCAATAGGTTGGACTCATACGTGATGCCCAGCTGCCCAAGGGTCACATCGGAACGTTTGGTGCCGTCAATAAAGGTGCCCGTATCGTTGATGGTCAGCAGTTTGAACAGACCATGCTGGTTCCACGTCCGGTCCCACCAACCGGGGGTATAGATGCCTCGCATACGGGCGAAGTCTGCCGGGCTGGTCCACTGGCAAAGCAACTGCCCGTTCAAGAAAAAGTGGATGTCGCTGGGCCAGTCCTCCGAAGAACCGGGCGCTTCACTGGCCAACTCCATGGATACCTGCAGCTCGATCAATTCCTGATCCGGCTGCAAAAAGTTGTGGATCATATATTCGAAGTACCCCTGACCGATCCACAGGATGGCGGCGTTGATCCGCTCCGGCGAGGCAAAGAAACGGGGATCGTCTTCCTTACCAATGATATGATCCGCGGTAGCCAACCCGCAGGTGGGCAGTGCCTGGTACCCGGTGTAGTGGCCCACGCCGATCTCCGACTCGTACACGTTGACCAGTGCACTGCCTTGGGCCGGGTCAATCAAAAAGTGACATTCATTGGCGCTGCACATGCGCTGTTGGCCATGCTTGCCTGCGGCCAGGCTAATGCTGACCAGCTCGCAATCCGCCAACTGCTTGATGTGTTGCGTCAGCGCGCCGCCGGTAATGCCCACGCGTTCCGCCAGGTCAGACATGCACAGTGGCCCCTCGCGTTGCAATACCTCCACGATGTGAATGCGCACCGGCGACGCCAGGCACCTGAACAATGGCAATCCGTCGTGCAGGTCGTGGATGTGGAACACAGCAAGCCCTCCTATTATGATACATTGTGATACAGTATACCACATATGGGTCTTGCAGGCTAATTGTTTTTTTATTTTCTAAAGCAAACGGCTTCTTTCACTGCAAATCGCCCATCAATGGATTGTTTGCATGATTCATACGCATTTTCTTTGTTGACTTTTTTCTCCTCTCCCCCTATACTTGAATCAATTCAGGTTGGTCGCTTTTATTTTAATTTATAATAAAGTGATCGTTTTCCTGATACGTAAATTTGCAGAGGAGGACTTCTCGATGAAAAAGGCTCTCTCAATCCTGTTGTTGCTGGCTATGGTGCTGGGTATGGCCACCGCCGCCCAGGCCGAAGCAACCAAGCTGACGCTGTGGACCTTCATCGACCAACACGGCACCTTCTATTCCACCATGGCCGAGGAATGGAACAAGGCCAACCCGGACCGCCAGATCGTGCTGGAGCCCACCGTCCTCGGCTACGAAGACATGCACAACAAAATGAAGATCGCCCTGCAATCCGGCGTGGGCGCTCCCGACCTGTGCGATGTGGAGCTGGGCCAGTTCCCCAACGTGTTGCTGGGCGAGCCGCAACTGGTGGTGCTCAACGACTACATGAAGGATTACATCCCCACCGTCGTGCAAAGCCGTTTGGAGATCTATGCCAAGAGCGGCAACTACTATGGCGTGCCCACCCACGTTGGCGCCACGGTGGCCTTTTACAACGTGCCGCTGCTGGAGAGCGCCGGCATCGATTACAAAACCATCGCAACCTGGGATGACTGGATGGAAGCGGGCCGCAAGCTGAAGGCCGCCAATCCCGATGCCTACATGGGCAACGTGGAGACCACCACCAACTGGCAGACCTCGCTGATGCTCACACAGCAGAGCGCAGGTTTCCAGGACAACACCAATCCCGACGATCCGCAACCCACCATCGACACACCTGAACTGCTCAAGGCCGTGACCATGCAGCAGCAATGGCTGGAAGAGGGCATCGCCATGGTGTGCCCCGGCGGCCAGGTAGATACCGAAGAAGGTAAAGCCTGGGTCAACACCGGCGTGTGCGCCACCGTCATCATGCCCGAGTGGTACATGAGCCGCTTCGTGGACGAGATTCCCGACATGGCGGGCAAGTACGCCATCGCCCCGGCCCCTGTGTTCGAAGCGGGCCAACCGCGCTCCATCGGTCTGGGCGGAACCGGCACCGTGGTCAGCCTGACCGCCCCGGACAAGGACCTGGCTGCCGAGTTCATCGTGTACGCCAAGCTGTCTGAGTTCGGCGAGCAAATGGTCTGGAACGTGATGGGTTTTGACCCGGTGAACACCGCTGTGTGGGACGACAAAGAGCTGACCCACAACCCGGACAACCGGTTCAACAAGTACTTCCTGACCAACGCCTTTGATACCCTCAACGAGATCAAGAGCGAAATCATGTTCCTGCCCTCGACCGCCATCAGCCCCACCATCAACAGCTACCTGGGCAGCACCCTGTGGAACAACCTGTACATTGACAAACTGGATGCCGCCGCGGAACTGAAGACCGCCCAGGAGGCCATCGCCGCGGATATTTTCTAAGCACACCACAGTTTCCTGCAAGCACGGGCTCGGGGCGCTGAATCAGCGCCCCGAGCTTGTACAAGGGAGTGATGAAATGCAACGCATCAAACGGGTTTTCTACTCGCAAACGGTGGCTCCCTACGTGTTCGTACTGCCCTTCTTGCTCACCTTCGTCATCTTCTTCTTTTATCCGCTGACCTCCACAATTCGCATGAGCTTTCAGGACATTCTGCCCGGCCAGGTCTCTTGGATTGGGACGAAAAACTATGCGCGTCTTTTGGGTGACAAAACCTTTGGCCAGGCCCTGTTCAACAGCATCCGGTACATGGCCATCACCTGCGCACTGCTCATTCCCTTTCCGCTGGTGTTCGCGTACATGATCAGCAGCCGCTCCATGAAGTACGAGGGTGTGTTCAAGTCCATCTACTTCCTGCCGGTGCTCTCCTCTGTGGTGGTAGCCGGCATCATCTTCCGGATGATGTTCTCCGAACTGCCGGGGGCCATGATGAACTCCCTGTTGGCCGCTATCGGCAAGCCGCCCATCTATTGGCTCAAAATGGAATACCCCAGCCTGTTCGCGCTGGTGCTGCTCTGCTGCTGGCGCTGGACCGGCATGAACATGCTGTATTATCTGGCGGGCATCAAATCCATTCCCACAGAGCTGTATGAGGCCGCCGACATCGACGGCGCCAGCGCCACACAAAAGTTTTGGCACATCGGTTGGCCGCTGCTCCGTCCCACCACCACCTATGTGCTGACCATCTCCATCTATGCGGGCATGGCCATGTTTACGGAAAGCTACATGATCTTTGGCAACAACAACTCGCCCCACGGCTACGGTTTGACCATCGTCGGTTATCTGTATCGCTATGGGTTTGAGAAGCTGCGCATGGGCTACGCTTCCGCCGTGGGCTTGGTGCTGCTGCTTAGCGCCCTGCTCATCAACATCCTACAGCTCTCCTTTACCGGCGGCTTTGGCGAGAGGAAGGTGAAAGCATGACCCAGTCTGCCCTCAAACCGCAAAAAAGCAAGCTCCAATACAGCCCGGTGGCCCGGGTATGCCTGCTCCTGTTCTTCACCGGGCTGGCGCTGCTGATCCTGGTGCCGCTGTTCGCCATCCTGCTGGGCACCTTTAAGGGCGGGCGCGAACTGTGGGTCAGCGGTCTAAACTTAAAGCCGGAGTTCCACAAGTGGAGCACGCAGCCCTGGCGATACCTGTTCACCGGTGTCTCCGATACCGGTGAGTACCTCCCCCACGACTACTTCGTCTGGTTCAAGAACAGCATGGTGATCACCGTGCTGCAATCGGCACTGACGCTGTTCATCAGCGCTTGGGTCTCCTACGGCTTTGCCATGTACAACTTCCGGGGTAAGAACCTGCTGTTCGTATGCGTGCTATTGGTGATGATGATCCCCTTTGAGATCTTGATGCTGCCCATGTATGTGCAGGCCAACAGCATGGGTCTATTGGATAGCATGTGGGGCGTAATCCTGCCCTTCCTGGCCAGCATGTCGGCCATCTTCTTCTTCCGGCAATACCTGTCCGGGGTACCCAAGGACCTGCTGGACGCGGGCCGCGTGGATGGTTGCACGGAATACGGCATCTTTTTGCGGGTCATTCTGCCCATCATGGGGCCGGCCATCTCCTCCATGGCGGTATTGGTGGGCATGGGCGCCTGGAACAATCTGCTGTGGCCCATGCTGGTACTGACCTCCATGAAGAAGTACACACTGCCCATCGGCCTGAACACGCTATTCACACCCTATGGCAACAACTATGACCTGATGATCACCGGATCTTGCTTCGCCATCTTACCCATTCTGCTGCTCTACATCTTTGCCCAGCGGTTTATCATCGAGGGCATGACGGCGGGGAGCGTGAAGGGATGAGTCTGTGCAAGCGGCTGTTGATGCTGGCGGCCACCCTTCTGGCGCTGCCCGCCCTGGCCTGCGCCGAGGACGCGCCGGTCTTTCAAGATGCCTATGTCCACGATCCTTCGGTGATCCTGGCAGAGGACGGCTACTTCTATATTTATGGCAGTCACATGGCTGCGGCTCGCACCAAGGACTGGCTGCAATGGGAGATGCTGTCCACCGATGCGCAGAAGGGATGCACCCTGGTCAAGGATGTGCAGACCCAGATGCAGGACGCTCTGACCTGGGCCAAAACCAACACATTTTGGGCCCCGGACGTATGCCGCTTGGCGGATGGGCGCTACTATCTGTACTACTGCTGCTGCGAGGGTTCCAGTCCCCTCAGCGCCCTGGGCGTGGCGGTGTCGGATAGTCCCGCCGGACCCTTTGAGGACTTGGGGGTGTTTCTCCGTTCCGGCACAGCTGATGCCGCGGGCGACGGCGTGGTCTATGACGCCACCGTGCATCCCAACGTCATCGATCCCAACGTGTTTCACGACAAGGACGGCCAACTGTGGATGGTGTACGGCTCCTACTCCGGCGGCATCTATATCCTGCGCCTGGATGAAGGCACCGGCTTTCCCCTGCCCGGCCAAGGCTACGGAAAAAAGCTGCTGGGCAAAAACCATAGCCGCATCGAGGCGCCATATATCCTGTATGCGCCAGACACCGACTACTACTACCTGTTTCTCTCCTTTGGCGGCTTGACCGCCGCGGATGGGTACAACATCCGGGTTTGCCGCTCCAAGAATCCGGACGGCCCATACCTGGATGCCTTGGGACAGGACATGATCGACTGCGGCGGCGCCGCCGGCACCTTCTTCGACGATTTGGCCATCGCGCCTTACGGGGTCAAGCTCATGGGCGGTTTTCGGTTTATGCCCCTGGAGGGCGAAACCGCCCTGCCGGAGTGCGCCTATAAATCCCCCGGCCACAACAGCGCCTACTACGATCCGCAGACCGGGCGATATTACATGGTCCTGCACACCCGCTTCTCCGCCCTCGGCGAGGAGCACCGCGTGCGGGTGCACGAGTTCTGGCTCAACGATGCGGGTTGGCCCGTGGTGGCTCCCCTACGATACGCCGGAACCACGCAATCGCGCATCACGCCCAACCCCATTGGCCAGTACCGGGTGGTGCGCCACCTGCGGGACATGAGCAAATTTCAGCACCGCTCTGTGTTGGTGACTTTCGGGGAAGACGGCAGCATCAGCGGCGAGGCGGCAGGATCTTGGCACCAGGACGGGGAATCCTTTTCCGTCACGCTGGACGGCGTTGCGTACACCGGACGCTTGGCCGTCGGGTACGACGCCCAGCAAAACGGATGGACCACTGTCTGCACCCTGTTATCCGCCGATGGCGCCGCCGTGTGGGGACTGCGCACCATCGCGCAATAGGCACATGATTACATACATAAAAGGAGCGCTTACCGCCATGAAAAAGGCAACCATGACCCTGGACAAGGCATTCACCCTGGCCAAAATCGACCCGCGCATCTACGGTTCCTTCATCGAGCATCTGGGTCGCGCCGTCTACGGCGGCATTTATGAGCCCGGTCACCCCACCGCCGACAAAAACGGATTCCGCCGTGACGTCATCGATATGGTCAAGGCCCTAGGCGTACCGGTCACCCGCTATCCCGGCGGCAACTTTGTCTCCGGTTTCGACTGGGAGGACTCCGTTGGACCACGGAATCAGCGCCGCGCACGCTTGGATTTGGCGTGGTTCACCACCGAGACCAACGAGGTAGGCCTCCACGAGTTCGTCGACTGGTGCAAGATGGCGGATACCGAGCCCATGTACGCCATCAACCTGGGCACCCGTGGTCCCGACGCCGCCCGGAACATCGTAGAATACTGCAACCATCCCGGCGGCACTTATTACAGCGATCTGCGCCGCAAGAACGGCGCCGAAAAGCCCTTTGATATCAAGCTTTGGTGCCTGGGCAATGAGATGGACGGTCCCTGGCAGATCGGCGGCAAGACCGCCATGGAGTATGGGCGCATCGCCAACGAAAGCGCCAAAGTCATGAAATGGGTAGATCCCTCCATCGAACTGGTGGCCTGCGGCTCTTCCTCTTCCACCATGCCCACCTTTGGCGATTGGGAACTGACCATGCTCAACGAGTGCTACGAGCACGTGGATTATGTGTCTCTGCACCGCTACTACGGCAACCGGGACAACAATACGCCCTCCTTCTTGGCCCGCTCCATGGATATGGACGACTTTATCAAAACCGTGGTATCCATCTGCGACGCCATCGGCGGCAAGAAGCACGCCAAGCGCAAGCTGAACCTTTCCTTTGACGAGTGGAACGTGTGGTACCATTCCAGCGAGCAGGACAAGGAAGTGTGGAAGCGGGACAAGTGGGGACGCGCCCTGCCGATCCTGGAGGATGTGTACAACTTTGAGGATGCGCTGCTGGTAGGCTCCATGCTCATCACCTTCCTGCGCAATGCGGACCGCGTCAAAATGGCCTGTTTGGCGCAGCTGGTCAACGTCATCGCCCCCATCATGACCCGCAACGGCGGCGGCGTGTGGGCGCAGACCATCTACTGGCCGCTAAAGCACGCGTCGGCCTTTGGTCGCGGCACGGCGCTGCGTACCATGGTGGATTCCCCGGTATACGACTGCGCCGATTATGAAGCCGTGCCGGAATTGGACGCCACCGCCACCCTGGGCGACGACGGCAGCGTCACCATCTTCGCCGTCAACCGCAGCATGCAGGATGACATCGTGCTCAACGCCGACCTGCGCAGCTTCCCCGGCCTGTCCAATGTCTCCCACGAAATG
>JAVBUS010000243.1:0-11016 GCA_031555125.1 Eubacteriales bacterium
TACAGCCCCCATTCCACCACGCTGATCACCATGCCGTCGAACTCCTCCCCGATGTGCCCCGCCATGTACCGGGTCATCATCAGCTTTTCCACGGCACGCTCGGCTTCCATGGCACAGCGCTCCCTCTCGGAGGTATGCAGCGCTAAGGTCGGGGCCGCGGCGCTCATGGCCTGTCGGCAATAGCGCAATTCGCCGGTAATCTCCGCGCACAGCATGCGATGCACAAACAGATCCGGATACCGGCGTATGGGCGCGGTAAAGTGGCAGTAATCCGCCGCAGCCAATCCAAAGTGACCCATTGGGCGCGCATCGTAGCGCGCCTTTTGCATGGCCCGCAACATGAGCTGCGCCACCACCGGATACTCCGGCATCGGCTCCGCCTTTCGCAACACCCGCTGGAGTGCCTTCCCGGTGATGCCCTCATAGACCCCAGTCAAACTCAAGCCAATGCCCCGCAAAAAGTCCGCCAGCCCCTTACCCTTGTCCGCGTCCATGGGTTCGTGTACCCGATAGAGCATGGGCAGCTCACGACTGCGGGCATGCTGCGCCACCACCTCGTTGGCCAACAGCATAAAGTCCTCGATCATGCGCTCGGCGGCACCCCGGGGACGTGGCCGAATGTCGGTGGGCTCCCCCGCTTCGTTCACGGTAATCTCGGCCTCCGGTACGTCAAAATCCAGACCGCCGCGAGCATATCTGGCCGCTCGCAGCTTGGCCGACAGCGCCGCCATCGCCTGCAAATCCGGGAGCAGCTCCGCATACCGTTGCACCATATCCCCGTCGCCCTCCAGCAGACGGTTCACATCGCCATAGATCAACCGCTCCCGGGAGCGGATGATGCTGCGCTTGAGCGCGTACCATTGGACAGCACCCGCGTCGTCGCATGTGATCATGGCGGAAAGGGCCAGTCGGTCCTGCCCCGGCTGCAGCGAGCAGCACCCGTTGGACAGCGCCGAGGGGAGCATGGGCAGCACTTGCCCCGGAAGGTACACCGAGGTTGCCCGCAGTTGCGCCTGGGAATCCAGCAGCGTACCCGGTCGCACGTACCAACTGACATCGGCGATGTGCACCCCAAGGGTCACCCCGCCGTCATCCAATCGCTCAATGGACACCGCATCGTCAAAATCCTTCGCATCGGCACCATCGATGGTAAAGGCGCGAGCCCCCCGAATGTCCAGCCGTTCCCCGATCTCATCCGACAAGTCCCAGGCGGCCACCGCCTCGGCCTGGGGCAGCGTGGCGTCGTCAAATCCGGTCTGGAGCGCATATTGCTGCAGGATAGCGTCGATGCCACCCGGTGCATCAACATCCGGTTTCACCCGCTCCACCCGCTTGGGCACCTGGGGCTGCGCTTGCGCGGTGGAGCGCTTGCGTTGGTAGGGACGCTTGCTCCTCCGCCCCGGCTTCACGGGTCCTTTGCCGCCTCGTCTGCTCATATACAACCTCCTCACGGCAGTTCTGCCAGTCCATATGCTTCCCTTCGCGATATCACTGCATCCGAAAAACCGGTCTCCCTTAGGAGACCGGCGAGTTGGCTATAGACCCAGTTTGTCGGACACCGCTTGCATGGCTTGCAACGCGATCTCAAGAAAGGTCTCCCGGGATAAACCGATCTCCGTACAGGTATCGATCTGCTCGCGGTTGGCCCCTGCGGCAAATCCCTTGGTCTTGAATTTTTTTATCAGCGAAGGCAGTGCCACATCAGCCAGTTTTTTTGAAGGCTGCACATATGCGCTGGCCGTGATCAGGCCAGTGACGGGATCCGCGGCGTACAGTGCCTTGTCCATCAGGGAAACTCTCGGTTCCCCGGTTTGGGCATGTGCAAAGATCGCGTGGGTGATCTCTTCGTCGAATCCAATCATGCTCAGCATGTCCGCCCCCAAAGCGCCATGGCGCTCCGGCGTCTGGGCCGTGGATTCATAATCGATATCGTGGAGCAATCCGGCCAGCGCCCAGCGCTCCTCATCCTGCCCCATTTGTTTGGCCAACGCGTACATCACCGCCTCGGTAGCGTAGGCGTGAGAAAGCAGCGTTGGACTAGAAATGTGTTGACTGACCAGCTCCTCTGCCTGTACACGGCGGTCATCCATGTGCGCGTCACCTCGATCATACAGCGTTTGGTACATATCCCTAGATATATATACCATGTGTCGTAGTAAAAGGCAAGCATCCCCAGCAAAATTTGCCTGGCGTCAGCGCTTTGTCACCCGGCCGTGCCACACGGCACGCAGTCGGGACACGTCCCAGCAGGATACCAACCCGGCCAGGATCGCAAATGCCGTCAGCATCTGCGCCCGGTACGTGAACCAGGCATGAATCTGGGAGTGATTGGCCAGCACCGTGTACCACAGGTACGGATACAGTGCAACCAGCGCCATGGGCATCAGCCGGGGCATCCGCCGCCAGGAAGGACGATCCCAGACCAGGAGCCACACCAGGGTTAGCAGGGCAAAAAGACCCACAGCGCACAGTACCAGGGGCGGAAACATGCGGGCGAAGTTCTCCTGATATAGGACCGTGCGATCCACGGTCTCCTGCACGTTGCCCTGTACCCGCAAGGCGGTTTGCTGCACCGCCTCGCCGATTACGTTGCGCCCCAACACCGCGGAAGCCAGGGGCCACTTTGCAGCCCACATGAGCCCGTAGCCGCAAGCCCACGCCGCGGACTGCCCCACCGTCCACGCAAGCTCCCGCCAAGGCTCTTCCAGGACTGTGCCATCCCGTTGCCGGATCAGCAGCAGCAGCAGCAGCGGCAAGCCCAGGGTCAGCAACGGAGCCGTTAAAAAATCTACATAAGCCGTCAGCATGCCCACCGCAAAGAAGAAGGTAGCCGTATGACGCGTCATACGGGGCCTGTCCCCCCACTTCAGCACCGCCCAGCACAGCAAGTACTGCAAATAAAACATGTTGCTGTACTGCATAGAAAGATGCACGATCATGCCGTAGGCCATGGCCACCGTCAGCGCGTAGCAAAGCGCAATGCCCAGGCCCAGCCGCTTGCTGATGGCATAAAACACCATGCACAGCAGCACCGTGTGGAGCAGCATGCTCAGGTACCGGATGGTGCCGAAGCTAAAGAACGCCAGCAGGGGTCGGAGCACCACCACATAACCGTGCCAGTATCGGGCGTAGGTATGCATGTCCATGGCGCTCTGCAGGGCGTTGCCCTCCCCCCGGGTGGCGCTGCGCAACATGGCGCTGTCTGCAGGGCTGTCCAGCCGCGACCCCCACCCCATATACACCTCGGTGATCATCTCGTGACTCTCTGCCTCCAGCACTGCCCGCCCCTCCCGCGCGTGGGTCAGCACGGGGCCTTCCGGCAACAGATTCACCAGCACCAACGCCAATAAGCCCGCCAGCACGGCCCCCAGCCACAACAGTGCCCAATGCCCGGCCTTGCGCCCAATCTTTTGCATAAACAGCCCTCCGTATAGCAAGAAGTGCCCCTCCCTGCGGGAGAGGCACATGATTCTACCGGTTGCGATCCCTTATTTGACCACGATCAACAGCAGCGACATCAGGGTAAACAGACCGGCGGACACCTTGGTGGCCATGGCCAGCTTGCCCTCGAAGGAGCGTGCCTTGTTCTTGCCAAAGAAGGTTTCCGCGCCGCCTGCGATCGCGCCAAGACCCGCCTTTTCGCTGGGTTGCAGGAGCACGGTCACAATCAGAACGATAGCGGACAGTGACAGGATAATCGTAGCCAATATGCGTAAAAATCCCATAGGATACGCCTCCTCAATCGCCTCAACAGGCCGTGATTAGCGCTTGGAGAACTGCGGTGCGCGGCGTGCAGCCTTCAGGCCGTACTTCTTGCGCTCCTTCATGCGGGGATCGCGAGTCAGGAAGCCAGCCTTTTTGATGGCGCCACGAAGCTCGCCGTCGGCCTTGACCAGCGCACGAGAGATCCCGTGACGAATGGCCCCCGCCTGACCGGTGAGTCCGCCGCCATGAACGTTGACCAGCACATCGAAACGACCGATGGTCTGGGTCAGCTCCAGGGGCTGACGAACCGTCATCTTTAAGGTCTCCAGACCAAAGTAATTTTCGATCTCCCGGCGGTTGATGAGCACTTTGCCATCACCGGGCACCAAACGGACGCGGGCAATTGCCTTTTTGCGGCGGCCGACGGCCTGATATTGTGCTTGCGCCATTGTTTTACTCCCCCTTCCCGTTCAGTACGAGCACTTCGGGCTGCTGTGCTTCGTGCTCATGCTCGGGGCCGGCGTACACACGCAGCTTTTTGGCCATTTGACGGCCCAACGGGCCCTTGGGCAGCATACCGACAACGGCATGCTTCACCGCAAATTCCGGCTTGTCCGCCATGAGCTTGCGATAGGGCGTTTCCTTCATACCACCCGGGAATCCGGAGTGCTGATAATAGATCTTCTGATCCAGCTTTTTGCCGGTCAGCACGACCTTGTCCGCATTGACGATGATCACATGATCACCCGTGTCCACATGCGGTGTGTAGGTGGGTTTATTCTTTCCGCGCAGGATGGCGGCCCCTTGGCTGGCCATACGGCCCAGCACTTGGCCTTCGGCATCCAGCACGTACCATTTGCGCTCAATGGTCTCCGCTTTTGCCATAAAGGTCTTCACGTCAATTCCCTCCTAGATCTATGCCAGGACTTTGGTGCACGGGCGGTGGTCAAACGCACCATGCGGCATCGTAGTCCCGGGGCTAGCGGAGCCTATCGACGCAGAGTATATTGTACAGCACCACCGCCATGCCTGTCAAGGCGGAAGTTTGGCTTTTTCCCGTTGTTTTTCGCTTTTCTTCGGTCATCTCATCAAGCGCTTTCGCCGGCTATGGACGGGAAGGTGCTTTACACTTACTGCAGGGCAACAGGTTTTTATACTGCGTCTTGCTCAACTGGCCATAGGTAAAGGATTTGAGGGGCAGATACTGCTCCTCCACGGAGGAGCATTTTGCCTCCGCGTGGTAGTACTTTCCGCCCTTTGCGTTGTAGTATAACTTCGTCTTGCTGCCGGGTTTGGGGGTGGCGGTGGGTCCGGGCACAGGCGTTGGCGTCGCGGAGACGCCCGCATCGGCAGCGCTGCCGTCCGCAGAGGCTACGGCGCCGCTCAAATCCTTGCCGTTCTTTAGGGAATCCGGGTCTACATACCACTGATTGTTTTCCTGCATCACGATGGCGTTGAACTGCTGAGAACGCTGCGTGTTCTTCTGTGTCGTGTTCATCACCAGGGAAATGGTGCGGGCGGTGTCTGTCTCCATACCGGAAGGGCTCCCTTGCATGGCATAGGAGTCCAGCTTTTTGCCGTTGATAAGCCAATACAACGCCGTTTTAGCGGTGTTCTCCTGCTTGGCGCGCCAACTGGGCGCGGAGAGTTCCACCATGCTTTCCACGATGCCGGTCTTCCAGTACTCCAGGTATTGCGCTAACACTTGCTCACAGGCGCTGTTGCCCACATTGGCCAGGGTCAAACCCGTATTGTTGTTCGTGGCAGCATAGTTCTGCTGCTCCAATGGCTGCTGCGCTGTTGTCAGTCCCTCTTGCTGGGCGGTTTGTTGCATAACTTGCTGCTGACCGGCGGTCTGCGCCTGTGTCACAGGGTTTTGCACGGTCACCGGTACGGATGTGCTCAGGATCGGGGCGATGGTGGGCTGCGACCGGGTGATGGCGGGCGTCGCGTTTGGGGCGCCCCGCAACGCACCGGAAAGGGCCAACACAGCGAACACCGAGTATAGTCCCGTCATGCTCATGCGTCCGCGGGCCGTGAATCCCCTGCGCATCCAAAGCAAAAAGATGGCCCCCAGAATTGTCAAAAACAAAAACCACAGAGCGCCGTGCCACATCCAAGACAGCACCCAGAAAAAGGGTGCGCAGATAAAGAACAGGATCATCAACAGCCGATCTGTAGCGATGGGCGGCTGGGCGCGTCGAGGCGAGGGAATCGGCCTGGCCTGGGATACATCACCCTGGGCCGGCGTATAACTATAGTTGGTGCGATTTCGCATCGGCGTCACCTCCTCTTACAGGGTATTGGTCAAACAGTAGACGCGCAGGACATCCGATCTGTTGCCTGCTATGCCGCAGAGATTTCTATTTAGTATACCATATGAAACGATCTTGTAAACATTTTCGGCGCAAAATGTCACAATGATATCACATTTCAAGGGGTTTCGCCACAGCCCAATACCTGTGAAAGGAAGGTCAACAGGTCATCCGGCATCGGCATGTTGCGGAGCACCAGCTTGCGCAAGGCAGACTCGTTGTAGGTCGGGAAGGCTTCCTCCAGCACCGGCACCACCTCGTGTCGCCAAAACAGTTTACCATGGACCCACATGCGCTCGGCATCCTGGCGGCCCATGGCCTCCCCCTGGGCCTGATACCCCCGGTAGGCGGCAAAAATCCTCTCTTCGTCCATCAGTTCCGACCAGCCCCGCAGGGTCTGCAGCACCTGCGCATCGCCCGGTAAATGAAACTTGAGCAACGCTCCGTTAAAACCCAGGTCCTGCAGCTGCTCTTGCAAAGGCTGGATGGCCCGCCAGAGACTGCCGTGACGAATGGCTTGGGGCAATGCATCTCCCAGGGACGCCAAGGCCGGCTCCAATCGCCGAGGTTCCCGGGCACGCTGTACCACGCTGCGCAGTGCGCGTTCCTCGATCAAGAAGTTTTCGATACAGTAACGGGGCAGCATGTGCAGATTCGGCACCCTGCGCCGCACCTCGCTGATCTCCTTCTCGTCCCACGCATCCCGGTCCACCATGCCGTGCCAGCGGTGCTCCCGCTCCAGCAGGCGGAGCACGCTGTCCTTGCCGCTGACTGCACCAAAGACCCAGCGGGCATGCACATTGTGCTGTCGCAGGGGGGGCTTGTCCAGCAGGAAGGTAAGGAACTCCACATCGCCGGGCCCCTCCACCAGCAACACCTGCTTGCCCGATGTGGCCGCCAACTCTCGGCGAACCGTCGTGTATACTTCCTCGATGCCACTCATGCCCCGCCCTCCAACACCACGTTTACGCCCAAGTTCTCGTACCTGCGCCACACCTCCGGCGTGTGGGAAGTGAGCACCAACTGGCCGTCGTCAGGCAATACCAACATCTCCAGGGTGGTCAGCAACCCCAATGCCTGAGAGGGGTGCAAATGGGCTTCCGGCTCGTCCACCAGCAACACGCCGCCCGGGTGCAGATCCCGGGCGATGGCGACGAGCAAATGCAAAATACGCCGCTCCCCTGCGGACAGGGCAGACAGGGCGTGACTTCCGCCCCGTTCCAACCGCACGCAGAGCCCCGTGTCCGTGGCCTCGATCGCCTTGCCGTACAGCAGGGCACGGGCCCCGGAGAGCACCGCATCCGCCCTTTCCGGCGCCACCTGACGCAGTGCCCGCAGTGCCTCCTCCGTACCCTGGCGATCGCTGTCAGGTAGGGTGTATTCTTCAATATGCAACACGTTAGGCAGACTTTCGGCCTCCTGCCGCCAGCGGGCACACAGGGCAGCGCCCACGTCCTCTTTGCGCCCCCTGGCCTGCCGTCCGCACCAGCCCAGGGCAGGCACCTGTGGATGTCGGGCCACCGCCGTATCCCAAAACGCACCGTCCTGTGCGCATATAAACAGAATGGTCTCCCCGGCGATGCCGGACAACAACAGGGCGACCTGACCGCGGGGCAGTTCGGGATCGCCCCCGGACAACCAGGCTTCCGCTGCCGCCCATACCGCTGCAATCCCCTCCAGCACCGTGGTCTTGCCCGTACCGCTGACACCGGACAACAGCACCCGTTCGCAGGGCTGTCCATCCTCGCCCAGCAAAGAGATGGCGCACAGCCCATCCTGCTCCTGCGCACCCAGCGGGAACATCCCCTGGGACAACCACGCCAGCACCTTCATGGACACACCCCCGTCTTCAATATAGAAACTCCACCACAGTATACCCACTTTTGTCACTTTCAGCAACCGATGATGGAAACTTGCGCAGGGCGAAATCATTTACATTCTCATTCATAAAAATGAATGAAGTTGCGGCCCCGAAGGTTTCGAAAGGGCGACCGAAAAGCCCTTTCGTCGCCCGCGAGGGCGAAATCTCTGCTCAAACAGGGAGCATTTCGCTCCCTGCGGAGAGCGACCAGGGGTTTGCGGTCGCCCTGGACCTTCGCAGCGCCGCTCTCACAAGTGAATGATTGCACCCTGGAAACTTGCGCCACCCGACAGGATGCCGTATAATGGACGCATAAGCGCAAACCTTGCGCGTGGAGGACGTATGTATTTTCAGCAAGATACCATATTGCGCCTGATCGAGCAACTGGGTGCCGCCTATCGCGAGCTCATGCGTCGGTTGGACGATTGGCAGGCGGAAGGCGAGTTAGAGAAGGTCTATCGTCGCTTGTGCGGCCTGGATCGCAAGAGCGTAAAGGGGCTGTCCGTGGATGCCCTGGTAGATACCCTGACCGAGGAGCGCCGCTTGGCGGCCAGCGAGCTGTTGTTGATGGAGTCCGAGCGCTTTGCCCACCGCTATGATAACGACGAGCTAGCCGCCCAGCGTTTACGCGCATTAGCGGTACTGACCAGCATCCAGGATGAGACCATCGCCGCCTTGCGCTGGCAGCGTGCCCGGGAAGTTTTTGAACAGTGTCAAGCCTACTGTCTGCCGCCGGAAGCCGCTGCGGTGGTGCGCTTTTTGCTGCGGGGCGGCGCGTATGCCGCCGCGGAGGACGTACTGTTCCTGCAACTGGCAGCATTTGGCCCCACCATGGACATAAGGGCGTTGGTGCTGGCCGGCAAGGAGCTGTACGCCGCTTTGGCAAGTCGCACCGATGATCAGCTGTCGGCAGGCGGTCTCCCCCGGGCCGAAGCCGATGAGGGGCTGCGTAGCCTGACCGCCTGGGAGCTGACCCATGTAACACTTGCCCACGAGGAGCATGCATGATCATTTTAGCCATTCAATCCCTGCGTAAATCCTTCGGCGTACATGAGGTGCTGAAGGATCTTTCTTTGACCCTGCAGGAAGGGCAACGCATGGGGCTTATCGGCGCCAACGGCAGCGGAAAGTCCACGCTGATGAAGATCCTGGCCGGGGAGGATCACGCCGACGGCGGCCAGATCCACTTATCCCGGGGCCTGCGGATCGGCTACCTGGCCCAACAGGGCATGGTTACGCCGGGCATGACGGTATGGAGCGAGTTGGAGGCGGTGTTTGCCCCGTTGCTGGAGACCGAGCGTCGGATCCGCGCCCTGGAGCATGCCATGGCCGAGGCCCACGCGGATCCCGAGGCTTTCGCCCGGATCTCCGACGAATACGCGCGGCTTACCGACGCCTTTGAGCAGGCCGACGGCTATGCCTGGCGCAGCGCCATACAGGGGGCCCTCAGCGGTCTTGGATTCACCCAGGCCCAGTGGGAACAGCCCGTGGAGCAGCTCAGCGGCGGCGAACGCACAAGGGTCTGTCTGGCCCGCTTGCTATTGCAAAAGCCGGATCTGCTGCTTCTGGACGAGCCCACCAACCACCTGGATCTGGAGGCCACCCAATGGCTGGAGGGCATGCTGCAGAACTACCAGGGCACCGTGCTGGTCATCTCTCACGATCGCTATTTTCTGGACGCGGTATGCAACAACATTGCCGAGCTGCTCATGGGCACAGTCGAGCAATACAGCGGCAACTACACCCGCGCCATGCAACAACGGGAGGAACGTTTCACCGCCCGGATGAAGGCCTATTCGATGCAACAAAAAGAGATCGAGAGGCAGCAGGCCATCATCGCCCGCTACCGCATGTTCAACCGTGAAAAATCCATCCGAGCTGCGGAAAGCCGGGAAAAGGCGCTGGCTCGCATGGAAAAGCTGGACAGACCTGTAGAGGAGCACAGTATCCGCTTCGGCTTTCATGTGCGCAGGCGCACCGGGGAGGATGTTCTGCGGTTGAAGGACCTGGCCAAGGGATACGGCCAGCGCACGCTGTTTTCCGGGCTGGATCTCCACGTGCGGGCAGGGGATCGCATCGCCATCATCGGTGCCAACGGCGTGGGAAAGTCCACGCTGTTCCGGGTGCTGTGCAACCAGGAACCCCCGGATCACGGCACGGTACGGTTTGGCAGCAATGTGGACATCGGCTACTATGACCAACACCAGGCCGGGCTCCACGGCGATAAGACGGCGCTGGATGAGGTGTGGGATCGCTTCCCGCGGATGGAGCAAACCGATGTGCGCAACGCTCTGGGCTTATTCCTGTTCACCGGCGATGATGTGTTTCAGCCCATCCGCACCCTCAGCGGCGGCGAAAAGGGCCGTGTGGCACTGACCATCCTGATGCTGCAGGGCGACAATGTGTTGCTGCTGGACGAACCCACCAACCACCTGGACATGGACTCCCGGGAGGTGCTGGAAGCGGCCCTGGCCGACTTTCCCGGTACCATTATCACCATCTCCCACGACCGTTACTTCATCAACCGCATCGCCAACCGCGTGTTGGAAATGCGGCCCGACGGCATAGAGGAGTTCCTGGGCAATTATGATGCGTACTACGAGCGCAAACACCGAATCGTCGGCCCAGAGGATCAGATGCCCCAGCGTACCCGCACCGAGATCGACAAGGAGCGCAAGCGAGAACGATTGAGCAAGGAGCAGGCCCGGGCCGCTCGGGCCAAGGTAGCGGAACTGGAGCGCGCCATCGCCGTCCAAGAAGTAGCCTTGGCGGATCTGGAGACCCGCATGGCCGATCCCTCCGTCTACAGCGATCCGGAAACCGCCTCCGCCCTGGCCCGATCCTATCAGAGCACCAAGGACCAAATAAGCGCCCTTTATGAACAATGGGCGGATGCCGAAGAAGCGCTGGCGGATGCATGATCCGCCAGCGCTCAGGGCATCGACAAAGTCGACGCCCTCGAACGAAATGCAGGATGCATGTCGTTCGAATGCACGGCTTGCGCCGTGACTCGCTTTGCTCGTGATGGTAGGTATGTTTTCCTAACGGAAAACTCCCCGCCCGACCGGCAAAGCCGGTCGATACGATCTCAAGTTGAGGGAGCCGAGGCCCCTTCATTCATCCCCAAATCGAAAA
>JAVBUS010000226.1:0-4371 GCA_031555125.1 Eubacteriales bacterium
GTGATCAGCCGCACATCGGCATCCGCCACCGCCAAGCAATCAAACACCCTGGACGCCACGCCGCTGGCATGGGCCATCCCAGCCCCCTCTACGGTGAGCTTGACCAAATGGGTGCTGTGCTGGGAAGGATGGGCAACCGACGACAGGGCCGCCATGGCTTGGGGCAACGCTTCTTGGGGCAAGGAAAAGGAAATATCCACACACCCGTTCTGCGGTGCGCTACGGCTGATCATGTCGATGTTGATATCGCGGATCAGTGTGAACAGGCGTGCCGTTGCCTTGGGCGTGTCCTCCACGCCGCGAATGGCCAACACCGCCACGTCCCGCATGGCGGAAATATGGGTCACCAGGGATTGTTCCAACAGCAGTTGTTGCATGCTGTACAGCCCCGGCTCCTTGCCTGCGATATAGCAGGCGGCCCGCAAAGCCCCGGCAGCGAACAACCGCCGGGATTGGGCGGCATGGGTCAGGGTGATGACCTCGTCCTCGCCATAGAACCCGATCTCGTGCTCCCCGGGCACAGTGCCGCCCCGCAGCGCCACCACGCCGATCTCCCGTTTTTGCCGGGCTTGGCGCAGGGCGTGGCGGTCGAAGACCAGCTCCTTGGCCTCCGGATAGGCGGTGCGCAGAGCCTCCGCCAACATCAGGGCGGTACCGCTAGGGGCGTCGATCTTGCGGTTGTGGTGGCGCTCTAAGATTTCCACGTCAAAGGCATCCCCCAAGGACACGGCTGCCTGGTGGGCCAGCTCCTTGAGCACATGGATGCCATAGGACATGTTGGCCGACTGAAAGATGGGCACCGCCCGGGCGGCATCCACCACCCGTCGCTGCTCCTGTGCCGCATAACCCGTAGTGGCCAGCACCAAGGGCAACCGCGCTTTCATGGCATAGTCCAGCAGACCGGGCAACGCCGCCACGTGGGAAAAATCCACGCAGACATCGGCCTGCACCGGTACATCCTCCCATCGCCGCACGCACGGAAAAGCCGTGATTGGGGCACCGGGCTCCCCGGCCCGGGGATCCACCCCTGCCACCACCGCAAGCCCCGGCTGCTGCGCAGCCAAGGCCGCGATGTCCTGCCCCATGCGTCCTAGGGCGCCGCTAATCAGTATACGTATCATCTGCTTGCTCCTCTTGTGTGGGTCACGGCAGCAGGCCCAGGGCTTGCATGGCCAGTTCCAGCTTGGTCTGATTGGCGGGCTGCATGGGCACCAAGGGCAACCGCAACGGCCCCATGTGCAGGCCCATCAGGTTCATAGCGGTCTTTACCGGGATGGGATTCACCTCACAGAACAGGGCTTGGGCCAAGGGATTCAGTTTGTACTGCAGCGCCCGGGACGCAGCCATGTCCCCCTGGTGGAAAGCGGCAACCAAGTCATGCATGTCCCGGGGGCACACGTTGGATACCACGGAAATCACGCCTTCACCGCCCAAGCCCAAGAAGGGCACCACGTGATCGTCATTGCCGGTGTAGATGGCGATGCGGTCGTGGCACAGACGGAAGTACTCGGTGATCTGCTCGATGTTGCCGCTGGCCTCCTTGATGGCCACGATGCGGGGATGATCGGCCAGGGCATCCAGGGTGGCCGGGGCGATGTTGAGGCCGGTACGTCCTGGCACGTTATAGAGCACCACCGGCAGCGCCGTGGCATCCGCCACCGCGGTAAAGTGGGCGATGAGACCGGCCTGGGTGGTCTTGTTATAGTAGGGTGTCACCGCCAGCAGACCGTTGGCCCCCAACTGCTCCGCTTCCCGGGCGGCTGCCACCACGGCCCGGGTGTCGTTACCGCCCACCCCGGCGATCACCGGCACCCGCCCCCCAACATGGCGCACCGCGAAACCGATGGCCTCCCGCTTTTCCTCCCCGGACATGGTGGAGGGTTCACCGGTGGTACCGCAAACGATGAGGGCATCCACCCCCTGCTCGATCTGCCAGTCCATCAGCTTGCCAAAGGCGTCCAGGTTCAGACCCTGCTCCGTAAAAGGCGTCACCAGGGCCGTGCCACAGCCCACAAAGGGAATCCGCTTGGTCTTCATCGCTCTTTCCTCCTACTTCTGGGGGATGTAACCCTGGGCGCACAGCAACTCCGCGCTGAGCACCGAACCGCCCGCCGCGCCCCTTAGGGTGTTATGAGAGAGTCCCACGAACCGATAGTCGAACAGCGCATCCTCCCGCAGGCGGCCCAGGGTAACCCCCATGCCGTGCTCAAAGTCGCGGTCCAGCCGGGTCTGGGGGCGATCAGGCTCCTCAAAGTAGCGCAAAAAGGGTTGGGGTGCACTGGGCAGCTTAAGTTGTTGGGGCAGGCCGGAAAAGTCCCGCCAGGCCGCCAGGATCTGCTCCCGGCTGGGCTTGTTGTCAAACCGAACGCTGACCGTGGCCAAATGCCCGTCGGAGGCAGCCACCCGCACGCAGTGGGCGCTGATGATGGGCGACCGACCGTGCACAATGACGCCATTTTGCACCGTGCCCCAGATCTTTAGCGGCTCCTGCTCGCTCTTCTCTTCCTCACCGCCGATATAGGGGATCACGTTGTCCACCATCTCCGGCCACCGGGCAAAGGTCTTGCCCGCCCCGGAAATGGCCTGGTACGTGCTCACCGCCACGGCCTGCAGACCAAAGGAACGCAGGGGGTGCAGCGCGGGCACATAGGACTGGATGGAGCAGTTGGGTTTTACCGCGATAAAGCCCACCTTGGTGCCCAACCGTGCCCGCTGGGCCGGGATCACATCGCAGTGCTCCGGGTTAAGCTCCGGGATCAGCATGGGCACATCGTCGCTCATGCGGTGGGCAGAGTTGTTGGACACCACCGGCGTTTCCGTGCGGGCGTAGGCTTCCTCCAAGGCACGGATTTCATCCTTTTTCATATCCACGGCACAAAAAACAAAGTCCGCGTCCCGGGTTACCTGCTCCACCTGGGCGGCATCCAGCACCGGCATGTTACGGTATTTTTCCGGGATCGGCCAATCAAAGGCCCAACGATCCGCCACCGCCTCGGCATAGGCCTTGCCCGCCGATCGGGCGGAGGCCGCCAGGGTTGTCACCTCAAACCAGGGATGCTCCGCCAGCAGCGTCAACAACCGCTGACCCACCATACCTGTCGCCCCCACGATGCCTACCTTCCGCTTTTCCGCACCCATCGCTTCCCACTCCTTTACTACTAAACACCGGTCAGAATAACAAAATGCACCCGCCATCATCGGGTGCTACGCACACGCGCCCACCATACCGCGGGTCGCGTTCCATCTGTGCGTCAGCGCTCCATCGACCGGCGATGACAGTCGCGTGCCTGTTGAGCCCGCAACCAAGCGCTGGCCGCGGGGCGGCTTCACGCTTTCGGCATCCTTGCCTTTGGTCGGCGTTCGCAGAGCCCTCGCTCTCCCGCCGCTACTGATCAAGGACGCACCTCTGACTAGGATAGTCTATGAAATTAGACACTATGTTACCATTGCCAGGGACCACTGTCAAATAAAATCTTCCGTGTATTGCCAACCGCGCAAAAATCACGTACAATGCGATCATTACGTCGAAACGGAGATCGCTATGCAAACACTTGGCTCCTCCAGCGAAAAGAAATCCTTTTACCGCATGGTGCTGATGCTGACGCTGCCCATCATGGGCCAGAACCTGATCAGCCTTGCCGTGGACATGGCGGACGTGCTGATGCTGGGCTATGTGAGCCAGACCGCGCTGTCCGCTTCCTCGCTGGCCAATCAAATCCGATTTATCCTGGGCATCGCGTTCTTCGGCTTCGCCTCCGGTACCACCACCCTGGTGGCCCAGTATTGGGGCAAAAATGATCGGGATACCATTGAACAGGTGCTTGGCTTCGCCCTGCGCTATGCCTGCGTCGTCGCCCTGCTGTTTACGTTGGCTACCAGCCTAATGCCCCACGCACTCATGCGCATCTTTACCACCCAGGCCGATCTGATCGACACCGGGGCCACGTACTTGCGCATCCTGGGCATTTCCTTTGTGCTGTCGGCCATTTCGCTGATGTATACCTGCGTTCAGAGCGGCATCGAGCGGGTGATGCTGTGCACCCGTATCTACTGCATCTCTCTGGTGGTCAACGTGGTCCTCAACGCCGTGTTCATTTTCGGCCTGTTGGGGGCGCCCAAACTGGGCATCGTCGGCGTGGCGGTGGCCACGGTGATCGCGCGGGGCGTGGAGGTAGCCTTATGCCTGTACGATTCCATCAAAAAGAGTCCGGTGCGCCTTCGCATCGCCCGGGTCCTGTCGCGCCACCCCCTGCTGATGCGGGATTTTTGGCATTTTACCCTGCCCGCCCTGGGCAACGACTTGGTATGGGGCGTGGCGTTTGCTCTGTACTCCGTGATCCTGGGGCACCTGGGCAGCGATATCATCGCCGC